>CAJWFU010000252.1:0-4631 GCA_913031315.1 uncultured Phycisphaerae bacterium
GCGGATCTCTGCGGCCACGTCGCTCGCTATCGCGGGAAGATGTTGAGACCGACCCTGACCCTCCTCTCCGGCGCGTCCGCGGCGGGCGGGGATCTCTCGGTGTTCGAAAAGGACGCCCTGCTGCGTCTTTCGGGCGTGGTCGAAATGATCCACATGGCGACGCTCGTGCACGACGACGTGCTGGATGAGGCCGACGACCGACGGGGCGGGGCCACGGTCAATCGCCTCCGGGGAAACGAGACCGCGGTGATGCTCGGCGATTATCTGATCTCCAACGCATTCCACCTCGCGGCCTCGATCGGAGATGCCGATCTCACCGAGCGACTGGGGAAAGTCACCAACACCCTGTGCGAGGGGGAACTGGTCCAGCTTCATCACCGGGATGATCTCGGACTGGACTTCCCGACCTACATCGAGATCGTCCGCCGGAAGACCGCGGTGCTGGTCGGAGCCTGCGGGCGACTTGGGGGAAGGATCGCCGGGGGTGATCCCGACACGGTCGAGGCGCTGGGGCAGTTCGGAGAACGGCTGGGGATCGCGTTCCAGGTCCGGGACGACATCCTCGATCTCGAGGGAGACCTCGAAGTCGTGGGCAAGAGTGTCGGACGTGATCTCGCCAAGGGGAAACTGACCCTGCCGATGATCATGCTGCTCGATCGGGCGGATGCCACCACCTTCGCAGCCGCGGTGGAGGTCTTCCGGAGTCGCGATGCCGCTGGCCTGTTGAACCTGCTTCGGGCCGGGGATGCGATCGATCGGGCTCAGGAATTCGCCGTGGAGCAGATCGAAGCCGCGATCGAATCGATCGACGGTCTGGACTTCGGCGGCACGGAAGACCTGCTCCGAGACCTGGCTCGTGCCGTCGTCTCCCGGGAACGCTGAACCGCCCGCTTCAGCGCTTTGAAGCAACCGTCCAACGAGAGGGAGGATGGCCTCCTGAAGCGTCACCCTCCCCCGAGTCCTCGGGCTTCGAGTTCACGCCCGGATCCGCGTCGATGATCTGTTGGACGATGGCCGCCGTCAGGTTGGCCGGATGGCCCTGCCAGCGGACGATCCAGTCGGTGGACATGACCGCCACGTGTGGAATGCCTCGAATGTTGAAGGCACTCTTCATCTGACCTTCAGGGTCGAGGGCAAGGCTGTACCTGAACGTCGACGGGTCGAGTTCACGCTGCCTCAGGCCCTTCAGGAACCGGTCGGGAGATTCATCGGAGATCCCGACGCATTCGACCTTCCCGCGAAAGGTGTCAGCAAGATCGTTCATGTGAGGAATGGCCTTGACGCAGGGTCCGCACCAGGTGGCCCAGAAGTCGACGATCGCGACCTTGCCTCGGGCATCCGGTTCCGGGCTGAGCCAGCGATCGACGAAGAAGGTCGGTGCTTTCTTGCCACGAAGATCGGTCGCCGATCCGACCCCGCCCTTGATGGGGGGGTAGGTGGTCGCGATCTCACTGGTCTCCTCAGACGGCTCGGGCGGACTGATCCTGGCCGGGGGAAGGTCCTGGTCATTGAAAGGTTCGGCCACGACCTTGGCGACGGCGGTTCGGAGTCCCTTGTCGGTCAAGCCCGCATAACGAACCTCGCCTTCGCGATCGATCACCACGTTGATCGGTCGGCGGTAGGCACCGATGAGGTCGCAGGCGGCGCCCGAAGCGTCGAATGCCACCGGGAACGGGGTCTTCACTCGCTCGCAGAATGCTCGAGCCTTCTCGATGCCTTCCGGCGTGTGGAGCAGAATCACCATCACGTCCCCGGACTTCCCGGTTTCGCGAAGGGCCTTTTCGACCTTCCTCGGAATCGTCCGCCCCTGGGAAGTGCCGGCGGTCCAGCTTTGAATGACCAGGACCCGGCCTTGCAGTTCCTCCATCGACTTGAATGGCGCCCGCCCCTTCAACCAGGTGAGATCTGCGGGAAGTTCCGGCATGGCGAAACCGACCCCCGCCTCGGCGGCGTCACGATCCGCAGGGGCGAGACGGTCCTTCCAGCGGCGTGATTCCTGATCGTCCTCGCGGCGTTGGGATGCGGAGGCGTCCGGACCGGTCTCGACGATGGCGGGCGCCATCGCGAGGAAGAGGCAGGCGAAGAGCAGGCGATTTCGAGTGAGGGTTCGCATGTGGCTTCCGTTGCGTTCGAAGTCCGAGCACGGGGGGGATCCCGTGACGAGGGGCGTCTCGTCGGATCCCATGGTACGAGGAGGAGCCGTCGAATCGAGACCACGGTCTCCCGTGAATCACCTCTTTTTCTCGTCTGAACGGTTCGGGTCGAGACTTTCGGCGGTTCCTTCGGGGTGCGGCATTCGCAGGTTGAACCACCGCACCACCTGATCCGCTTCCTGGAGCAACGCGGCGAAGAGCCCGTAATGACCGGTGGGTAGCCACCAATACGCGGCTTTCGCATGGCGTTCGCGGAGACGGCGGCGGGATTCGGCGGGGATGGCGGCATCGAATCCCGCTTCGATGACCAACAGGGGGCGGTCCGCGAACCATCGATTCAGATTTTCGCCATCCAGCGTGCTCGCCTCGCGGTAACTCTCGAGGAATCGAGGGAGGTCGTGATCGCTGATCCGAGGGCCACGGCGTTCGATTCGGAGGTCGTCGTCCCGCAGCGAGGTCCTGGCGATGATCAGGGCCGGGTCGATGCCGGTGGCGATGAGTGAGGCGGCGGCGGTGCGGCGAATGGGATCAAGGGCGGCGGCGATCATCGGGGAGGCCAGCCCGCCGCTGCTCATGCCCACCAGGGCCATCGGGCCGGAAGGGATCAGGGCATCGGCTTCGAATTGACGCATGATGGCGGCGAGCCCGACCGCCCAGCTGCCGATCGCAACGTCGAATTCCGCGGCGAGAATCCGGCCGGCTTTCTCGGGATCGGCTGCGGGTGCCACCCGTGTTCGTCCCCGGGTCGTGGGATCTGGAGAATTGATCGGCGGACTCGAGACGAGCACGCACCAGCCATCGCGGAGAAATGCTTCGGTCATCCACCGTTCCCCGGGATTGAATCGCGCGAGGCTGCCGAGAATGATGGCGAGCCGTTGATTCCGCGCTCCGGCGGGCTGAAAAAGCAAACCGTCGACGGCACGGCGTCGGGGAAGCGGATGTCCGGCTCGAGGATCGGCGGCGGCGCACTCGATGATGGCGATCCGTCCGGTGACCGATCCGATGAGGTCGGCATCGATCACTGAAATCACATCGGAGACCGGGAACGGTGTCGCTTCCCAGATTTCCACCGAGCCTCGATCGGGATGTCGAGTCATCGAGATCGCCCGGCCTTCGGGGTCGAGCACCGCGAATCCGACGGGTTGCCCTCGGCCGAAGACTTCGCTCGCTTCCGGAGACGGAGGATCCGTCCACAGCGGGTAGTTCAGGGGCGGCGGTTCCCGGTCCCCCGCGATCTGGGGACCCGAGCCCGGAGTCCTGACGCTGCAGGCGATGATCGCCGGGGAAATCACGAACGCGAGAATGGCGGCCCGGATCAACGCCATACGGTCATGGCGCGGTTGTCGATGAGTCTGACCGAGCCACCGTCCCAACGAAGAACCGCGGCGATCAGGGCTCGCGCCGGTTCGGTGAAATCCGTGACTGGCAGGAGGGTGCGGGGGTTTCGAATCACCGCGTAGCCGATGTCCAGATCATGGGCCTCGAGGGTGTCTCGCATCATGGACTCCGCCGTCGCGGGATGCTGGGCCGCATGGGCGACCTGCAACGCGCGGCCGAGTCCCAGGGCCCGATCTCGTTCCGATGGCGGAATACGAGTGTTGCGGCTGGACTTCGCGAGTCCGTCCGAATCCCGCATGGTGGCCGCCGGAATGATCGCGATGTCCGACAGTTCGGAGTCGGCGGCGACCATCGCGTCGATCACCTGCAACTGCTGCCAGTCTTTTTCTCCGAAGATCGCCCGAGCCGGCCGAGCGTGCTGGAGCAGGCGTTGAACGATCAGGCAGACACCGCCGAAGAAGTGCGGGCGATCCGCGTCTTCGAGACCGGGGCGAATGGCGGCGGGTGGTAACGGGAAGGCGGCGGCGGCGGCCACCGCGGCTTCCGGTCCTTCCGGGTAGATCGTTTCGGGGGACGGTGCATAGATGGCGTCGCAACCAGCCTCCGCCGCGAGGGATGCATCCTGATCGAGACCGCGCGGATAGGCGTCGAAATCCTCATCTGGCGAGAACTGGGTCGGATTGACGAAAATGCTGGCGAGCACCGGCCCCGGGTGTTGGGATGCGGTCTGAATCAGCGACAAATGGCCCTCATGAAGGGCTCCCATGGTCGGTACGAAGGTTCCTCCGTGAAACTCACGAAGGTCATCGGGGTGGTGGATGATCGCTGGATCCGGCATATCGGGGTCCGAGTGTAGGTCTTTGGCGTCCGGGGAGTGGTTTTCTCTGCTTCCAGGCAGTGGAGTCTCAGTCGTTTCATCGGTAGAATGAATCTCTGGCACGGGGCTGCATCCTCGCGTCAGGCCATACGAATCCGATTGTGGCAGTTTCGTCGGAAAGCCCGGCGGGCGACTGTCTTGCCTGCATGAAGCAGAGCCCGGATTCATCAAGGGCACCGACTCATTGGAGACGGTGACCACTCAAGGAGTCAAGCGAGCGTGAATCTTCCGATCTACATGGACAACGCCTCCACCACCCGGAC
>CAJWFU010000253.1:0-4627 GCA_913031315.1 uncultured Phycisphaerae bacterium
GGGGGGTCGGGCCGCGCAGGGGATGCAGTCCCTCCTGGGGGCCCTGGAAACCTGGAGCGGGATCCGCGACGCGGTGGTCAAGGGTCTGGGCCTCGCCGATGTGACGCCGGAAGAGATCGTCGTGGGCGACATCCGCCTTCCCGACGCGATCGGCGGACTCCAGATTCGACTCGGCGCCCTCAAGGCGGCGATGGTGGCCGAGGACGTGGCCGCCACCTGCGATTGCCTGCTCTACGATCTTCCCGAATCGACCCGAGATTGGAACATCATCCTCGGCGGACTCGCCGAACGATTCTCCGACCCCGCCTGAACTCCCTTCAGCCACCGAACGACTCTCCGCTCGACCGACTTCAGGACAGCCAATGCCAGCCAAGACCAAGACTTCCCAGATCGAATCGCAACTTGCCGCCGCCGAAAAAGCGATGAAAGCCGCTCATTGGTTCGAGGCGGAACGGAAGAGCCTCACGGCCCTCGATACGGCGATCGCGGCCGAAGCGTACGGCCTCGCAGCCGATGCCACTCTTCCGCTGCAAGAAGCAAGGCGACAACGAACCCTGATGGCGATCGATGCCTGCGATGGCGCCCCGAACATTCTCGACCAGGTCGAACCGGAACTCGAGACCGTCGACCCGGGAGTGCACCTGCTGATTCCTCATGCCGTCGCAGCCGACGCCCGTCGCATGCGAGTCGCCGCGATTCAAAACGAAGTTCCCATGATCGCGGTCTGCCGAGAACCCGACACCCGCGCGGGAGAAGTACCCATCGTGGCCATCGGCGAAGTCACGGTCCGAACCTACGTTTCGCCTCCCGAGGATCCGGAATCCCCCTCGCTCGAGTGGCTCCTGGCGGCCATGGAAGCGCTCGGAGACGCCGCGATCGCACGGCACGAACTGGAAGTGCGAGGACCCCAACGGATCGCGGCCCTTCGAAACGCCCTGGACTCGGTCCCCGAGCATGAGAAACTGCATCAGGCCCTGGCCGAAGCCCTTCGGAAGGCTGCGGGCTGAACTGCTGGAAGAAGGCTTCTCCGGCTCACGCCCACGAAAGTCCTTCCGGAAGCCGGTTGGCGTTCACAGCCCCATCCTTTTCGACGAACACCAGGTCCTCGACTCGAATTCCACCGAACCGCGGGTCGTAGACCCCGGGTTCGATGGTCAGTGCGTCGCCGATCAACAGGTCGGGGCTTGCCCCCGAAGGTGCGAAGTCCAGCAGCGGCCCTTCATGAACGTCGAGCCCAAGCCCATGTCCGGTTCCATGGACCATTCGACCACCGGGCTCATCCCCGCCCTTCGGCAATCCAACTCCGAATCCATGCTCGCGGATCGACGCGATGGCGGCTTCGTGTACCGACTCGGCCGTGACCCCCGCCCTGGTCGCCGCGATCGCGGCCGCCTTGGCCGCCACCACCGCCGCATGCATCGCCTTCACCGAATCCGGGATGTCACCATGCACCACGGTTCGCGTGCAGTCTCCGTTGTACAGACTGGCCGTGTCCCGAGGAAAGATGTCGACGATCACCGGCTCGCCGGTCCGCAGGACCCCCGTACCAAGTTCATGGCAATCAGCCCCTGAAGGCCCGCCGGCGACGATGGCTGGTCGAGATGAAAAACCACGCTCGATGAGATGGATGTCGATCGCGGCCCGAACCCGTTCGCTGGTGAGGGCCTCGCCATCGACCCGCAGGGATCCGTCGGCGTCGGCGACCGCTCTCGCGATCTTCTCGCAGGCCATTCGCATCGCCGACTCGGTCGCGGACTGTGCCTTCGAAAGGGCTGCCATCTCCGCCTCGTCCTTGCGGCGACGGTCCGCGACTCCGAGATTCCGATCGCAGACGATCTCCACCCCGCGTTCCTGCAGGCAGTCCGCAAAGAGCATCGGAAGGTCACGATGCACGACCGCCACCTCGAATCCCTCTCGAACCAGATATTCCGCGGTGGCTTGAGCGGTCGCGATCGCGCGATCCGCGGACAGCCCGGTGGCGGGTGTGAAGTCGGCCGGGCAGGAGAATTCATCCGCCCGAGCCGAACGACGAGCACGCTCCATCTCGATGTCGCGCAGAATGAGCCGGGACCCACGTCGACCATTCCGTTCCCAACTCACCCACGCCGCGGGGTCCCCGACCTGAAAACGGATCCGGTGATAGAGCGACATGTCGCTCGCGGGAATCCCGGCGAGCAGGATCACGGTTCGGTCATTCAGAGCCTGCATGAGTCGGTCCGATCGGAAAAGGCCGGTTGAACGTCAGAGAAACTTCGCTGCGCGAAAGGTCGGGGACCTTTTCAGCACTCACGATGCTACCCTGCCCCGGTCGGGCATCACGCCCGTTACCCCCTTTGATTTCCTTCGGAGCGACCGATGTCCAAACTCAATCGCATCGTCATCCCCACGACTCTCGCGACCCTTGCGTTCACCATGCTCGGGGGTTGCTCGGCAAAGAACTCCAACCAGGCGGTGGAAGGGACCTGGCAGGGACGAGCGAACACCGAGGAACGCCCCTTCACGTTCGGCTCGGTGACCTTCGCCGGCGATGGAACCTATACCGCGGAAGCGAAATACGGCGACAAGATCCGGGTGCAGACCGGGCGGTACACCACCACTGACGAAGGCCTCATCCTCGACGGAACCCGGAGCTACGACCTCGGATTCGAAGAGGAAGCGGTGATCTTCACCGACCCGGCCACCGGGAACACGATGACTCTCGATCGATATCGCTGATTCCCGCCTCCCGGCGAACACGAAAAAGGGCAGGAACCTCCTGACGAGGCTCCTGCCCTTCTTGTACTTCCAACCGAGGTCGGTTCAGCCACGCCGTCGTCGGCTGCCGAACAATCCGGCGACCGAGAGAACGGCGATCATTCCGGGCGCGGGCGCGAGATTCGCTTCGGCCCACTCGACGGACTCTTCGTAGACCTCGTCGTCGAGACCGAGGTTGAAGACGATCCAGAAGGAATCGCTGCTCGCCATTCCTTCCATGGTCGCCGTGAACTCGAGGAGGTAGCTACCCGTCGCCGCGGAGGGATCGATCGAGAAGATCGGGTGGTAGTCGTAATCATCGACGACCAGGAAGTCGAGGACCCCACCGGCGCCGCTGCCGATCGAGTTGGGACCGAAGTCGACGGACATGGAGCTGGTGGAACTGGAGAAGCCGGAGCCGTTCCAGACACCCAGGCCCGCGGAGAGCTGCAGGCCGATCGTGGATCCTTCTTCCAGACCGACATCAGCGGCCACGCCACCGATACCGGGCTCGTCGATCGCGAAGGGGAATTTCGGGTCTTCCCCGAAATGGGCCTCGAAGACTCGGAGCGAATCGACTTCGAGGGTCTCGGTGTCGTGATCCCAACCACCGGTCTGAAGCTGACCGCTGTTGTTCCAGACACCGATATCGAAGTGCTCTTCCTCGTCACCATCCGCAATCGCGGGGTTCACGATCGCGCCGGCAACGGCGATCATCGAGCAGGTACCAATCATGGACAGACGTGATTTGAACAACATCTCAGAACTCCTTGGGTAGTAGCGTGGCCGCGAACACGGCCACCAATTCAAAAGGGCGAAGGTCAGGGGCACACGCCCCAGGCTGAAAGAAGGACGCCAAGATCGGCGCCGGTCACGATGCCGTCCTGGTCCAGGTCGGCATCGGAGGAAGTACTGTTGAACGCGGCGAGGAGCAGGCCGAAGTCCGCTCCATCGACCATGCCGTTGCCATCAAGATCACCGGGGCAGTCGATTCCCGGCTCAAGCGATGCCAGCGCCGCATCGGCCTCGGCCTGCGAGGCGTTGTAATTGAACGCGATGGTGAAAGGCTCGCTGTCTCCCAAACCCATGGTGGAGTAGAGAGACATGTCCAATCGGTAGATGCCGGGGCGTCTCGTGACACCTCCGGTCGAGAGCAGCTCGAAGTTGACATGGCGATGCCAACCTCCGTCGGGTTGGACGGCGAGGTCGAATCCTTCGACCGGTTCGTCCTCCACCACGACATCGAGGGTGATGAAGGAGATGCTCAGAGCTTCCGGAACGTCGGCCGGGGACTCCCACTCCCCACCCACCGGATCCCAACGACTGAGACCCTCAAGGACGTCGAAGCCGATTCTTCCGGCGGGCAGGGTGCCCGAGAAGGCATCGAATCCGGGGTTCGAGGTATAGCCGGGGAACCCGCTGTCTCCGAACACACCGTAGAAGACACGGTTGCCATCATCAGGCTCGCCGATCGGTCCGTAGGCCTCGAGCCGGTCATCGACGACACGAACTCCGATGTCGCCGGCATGTTGGGCGGAGGCCGAGGATGCCATCATCAGGACGGCCCCGGTGACGAGGATCGACATTGATCCATTGAGGGCTGGGAAGTGAGTCAAGTGAGGTTCTCCGGAACTTTGAAACTTGAACGTGGGTCGTGGTGGGTCGTGGACGAGGTGATCACTGGGTGGAGTCGGGCGGCGTGGCCGAAGGATCGAAGGCGTTCCGAGTCCGAGATTCATAGAGATCTTCGAAGTACCGGGTCCCGGTCGATCCGTCCACGAATCCGTAATTCGAGGATGCAAGACCATCGATCAACGGGCCTCCTTCGGCCGCCCAGATCGACACCTGATCGTTGGCCAGACGCCAAGGCTCGTTACCCCCGCCCCACGACTCG
>CAJWFU010000254.1:0-4618 GCA_913031315.1 uncultured Phycisphaerae bacterium
GACTCGCGGCTCGAGGGGAGACGATCGTCAATCGGGTCTATCACCTCGATCGCGGCTACGTGCAGATGGAAAAGACCCTCAATGCCCTCGGGGCCAGCATCGAGCGGATCGATGAGCGGGAGCTCCCGCCAGAGGCCGCCTTGAGCTGAGTGGTGAGGGACCGATCAGCCGTGGAGGATCGCATGCATCGCGATCGCCGCAGCGGTCGCGGCATTCAGAGATCGCTCGTCATCGCCGCCTGGCCGCTCCGAAGCGGGCAGATCGGGCGGGCCATC
This sequence comes from uncultured Phycisphaerae bacterium, assembly GCA_913031315.1. Taxonomy (GTDB): domain Bacteria; phylum Planctomycetota; class Phycisphaerae; order Phycisphaerales; family SM1A02. The sequence goes on from CAJWFU010000254.1 coordinate 276, forward strand.
GATGCGACGGAGCTCATCGCAGGCATCGAGGGTGTCCGCATCGAGGCCGTGGCCTTCGTTCCCGATCACGATGACGACCCGGGCCGGCGTGGGTGATGTTCCGGTCGATCGGCCGCCGAACGAATCGGCATCGGGGAGATTTTCCAGGCCGATGCTGGTGAAGCCTCCACGGTCGTGAAGCTCCGGAAGGACTTCGGTCATCAGGCCGCCCACCGCCCAGGGCACGCGGAAGACCTGCCCCATCGAAATGCGAAGGCAGCGACGGAGCAGCGGATCCGCACAGGCATGATCGAGGACCAGACCGTCGGCGCCCAGTGCCGCCGCGGTGCGAAAGATCCCTCCCATGTTGTCCATCGAAGTGATGCCCGCGAGGGCGACGATGAGGGCTCGTCGGTTCGCCCGTGGGGGAAGGGCCAGAAGGAGATCATCGATGGAGGCCGGGCGTCGTGGTCTGGCGCCGATCGCAAGAGCGCCTCCGTGGAAGTGATAGCCACTCGCCTGGGTCATGATTTCATGATCGGCGAGAAGCAAAGGCACGCCCAGAGCCTCGGCTTCTTTCGAGAGCTCGGGGGCACGGGTCGGATCCAGAAGAATCGCTTCGGCGGCGCACCCAATCGTTCCCTGATCACGGATCGCAGCGAGGAATCGGCTCACCACTCGCGGAGATTCCACCACGAATCGGCCGCCATCGGCCCGACGTTGACGATCCGGGACGTCCCGGAACGGATCCAGTGCCGCATCGGCCTGGTCGAGGATTCGTCGAGGGGAGACCGCGGTCATGGTCCGTCGGTGATCTCTTTCCGCAACCGTTCGGCGAGCGCATCGACCATTCGTTCGAAATGGGTGACGTCAGCCTCGAGCGAGGGGACCGGAGTATCGCCCGGATCCACCCCGATTCGACGGAGGCGTTCGAGGCGTGCGAGTCGTCGCGACGCATCTCGCAGGTTGATACCGGCAAGGACCGTGTCGTCCACCGCTTCCATAAGGAGACGGCGTGACATGCTGGCTCGGTCAGGGTGGGTGGTGATGGCTTCGAGGGCGACCGGCAGGAGATCATCGAACACGATTTTGAGTTGTCCACCCGCCAAAACCAGTCGGGCGAGCATTCGAGCGATTCCATCGCTGAACTCGGGCGCGTAGAGTTCGAATCGGGTCGCCATGGAATTCAAGTCGGTCATCGCCGATTGCAGGTCCGAGCCGGCGGCGACGATTCCTGATCGCATCTCCTCGGTCCGACCCAGCATCACTTCAACGTCTTCCTGCATGGTGGCGACGTCGTTTTCAACCGCATCGAAACGATCTCGAAGTGCAAGGAGTTCCGCACGGACCAGGCCGGCCTCGGCCTCCGCCGTGATTTTCAGGGACTCCAGCGACTTTTCAACGATCGGCTGGCGTTCCAAGACCGTCGAATATCGAAGTCGAAGCGTCTTGATCTCGTTTTGAATCAGATCCAGTTCGTTTCCGGTCGTTTGCGCGATCGCCCTGATCTGTTCGGCGATCTTCTGGCCCATCAGGTTGGTCAGGCGGAGATTCGTCGTGAGCATGGTCGCCGTCCGAGCCGCGTTTTCACTGATCTCCTCGAGGAGCAGGGCATTGGTGGTACCAATCAGCATGCTGGCGGAACCACCGGTCGGCGCATCCAGGGTGATCGGAATGATCCGAGGTTCGTTCGGCTCGAAGCGTGATTGACTCCGCCCCGGATTCTGAATGTCGATCACGCCGTTGGTGCCGGAGATGCCGACCTTCAGTCGGATGAGCGCATCCTGAGCGAGCACGAACTCCTCGTCGAGTTCGAAGTGAATCTCGATCAGGTTCGAATCCTCGGTCGATCCGATTTGTTCCTTGACCAGAATCACCCGCCCCTTGGGAAGGCCGCCGAATTGAACCAGACTGCCTGCGGCGATGCCGTCCGCCCCGGCCGAAACGGGCAGCGTCGCCACCCAGGTGGTGACCGGTGAACGAAGGAGATCAGGGATTCTGGCGGTACCGACACCAAGACCAAGCACCGCGGCGATGACGATCGCGCCGGTGATGCGAAGGGATTTCGGGCTCGGTTTCTCGCGGCTCATCGTTGATCCCGCCGGGATCTCGCCTCCGGAGGCAGATGCAGGGCGACGGGACTCACTCCTTCCCGGTCTGGGCGCTGGAATTCATCTCGGGGTTCGCGGGGGTCTCCCCGGAATCGTCGGCATCGGACCCGTCTCCTTCAGAATCACCTTGCTGGCCGATGATCACGGAGAACAGTTGGGACTGTGTGGTTTCCAGGCGTTGAAGCGAATCAGTGAGGAATCGCTGCACGTCATCTCGAAGCGTTTCGTCGTTTTCGAGGGCGCTGGGGAAACGTTCCATCACCGACTGAAGGCTTTCAGCCGCTGATCGAACCTCCGTGGCTGCGATGGTGAAGTTTCGAGCCGCCGAGAACAGATTCTCGTTCGCGAGTTCGCCGGGTTTCGGTTGATACAGGATTCGCCAGGGACTTCGTCGAATCTCGATCGTGGCGAGCTTCATCTCGCCGGCCGCGACCAGAGCGTCCTGCAGGAATGCCCGAATCGAGGGAATCGAGGCGGCGACCTCGAGATCCAGGGTTTGAAGGACCTTTGCAAGGTCGCCGATGGCTGCGGTTCCGGTATCGAGCGCTTCATCCACCCGGGCGAGGGTGTCGTCTCGAAGACGATGAGTGATCGCCACCCCATCTTCGGTCATGATCTCGACGTTGGCGACTGCGGTGTCGATTCTGGCGACGTTGCGCCGAACCACGTCGCCGATCACCTGCAGATTCTCATGCGCATTCTCCGCCGTCTTCTCGGCGGTCTGCATGGCACCATCGAGGCGGTCGGCCGCGGATGCGACGCGATTGAATGTCTGGTCCAGGTCTTTTCGCCATTGGCCGTAGTCGCCTCGGACGTCCGCCACCAGTCCGCGGGCATCGGTGAGGGCCGGTTGGATCTTCGTATCGAATGCGCTCGTGATGTCGCGATCGAGAAACTGCGTGAACGAGGCGACGTTTTCGAGCAACTGCCGGGTGGTGAGTGCGTTGTTCGGGCCGACGAAGGTCGTGAGGAGGCCATCTCCCGGGGTCGCCGGGAGCTCGCCGGCACCCTTCGTGGGAAGTTCGATCGACTTGGCGCCATTGCGTGATGCGGGAGAGTGGGTGACCTCGTTCGGGCCGCCGATGGTGGTGATGTTGATCCAACTGGAGCCGCCGAGAACGGGAACCGTTCGGATCGCCACGGCGTTGGACCAGAGCTTGATGTCCTTTATGATTTCGATCTCGACCAGGGCTTCCGGCAGCTCTTCGTCTCCGGCATCGATTCCGGTCAAGGAGATTTCAGTGACCTGACCTCGGACCAGGCCACCGACTCTGACTTCAGAGCCGACCCCGAGCCCACCGACTCCCTCGAGGAGTGAGAAGCGAACCGAGTACCGGTTGTATTCACCGAACAACTTGTCGAACGCATCGCCGTTGAGGATGACGATCGTGGTGAAGCCCAACGCCACCGCGAACAAGGTGAAGAAGCCGGCTTTGAGGTTGTTTCGATCGCCGTCTGAGTTTGATGCCATGCAGGAAGTATCGCCGCACGGGCGATGAATCGCCAATCGTGCCCCCGAGGGCTCAGGCGCTCACCATGGCCTCGTTGGTCGGATAGCGGTCCACGGCCTTGAGAAGTTGCTCGATCTGGACCGGAGGCGGCATGGAGATCAGGCGGCGGCGAAGGGCGGTGATGGTCTTCAATTCACGATCGCCCATGAGCAGGTGCTCTTTCCGGGTCCCGCTGGCGGCCAGATTGATGGCTGGAAAGAGACGCTTTTCGGAGATCCCACGGTCCAGCACGAGTTCCATGTTGCCGGTGCCCTTGAATTCCTCGAAAATCACCTGATCGGCTCGGCTGCCGGTATCCACCAGGCAACTGGCGACGATGGTCAACGAGCCACCCTCTTCGGCGTTCCGGGCAGATCCAAAGAGCTGCTTCGGGATCTCCAGGGCTCGGGAATCCAGGCCGCCGGACATGGTCCTTCCGCTCTGGCGGAACGAGCGGGAGTTGTTGAATGCTCGGCCCAGCCGGGTCAGGGAGTCCAGAAGCACCACGACGTCACGACCCGCTTCGAGCTTGCGCTTCGCCCGCTCGATCGCGAGCATTCCGAGTCGACAGTGGGTGTCGATGTCCATGTCGTTGCTGGAAGCCAGAACTTCTGCGGGGACGTTCCGTCGGAAGTCTGTGACTTCTTCGGGTCGTTCATCGATCAGGAGGGCCACCACATCGACATCGGGATGATTGTGCTTGATGCCCTCGGCGATCTGCTGCAGGAGGATGGTCTTGCCCGCTTTGGGGGGGGCGACGATC
>CAJWFU010000255.1:0-4607 GCA_913031315.1 uncultured Phycisphaerae bacterium
GGACCTGCAGAGAATGCCGATCAACGCGGTCTCATTCGCGTTGATCCTGCGCTTTTCCCGTTTCAGCGGTGAACGCGTCGACCAATTCCCATCACCACGATGACGTCGTGAACGATCGCCCGCTCCGGGTCGATCGCGACGAAGCCACCTGATTCAGAGCCCGATCCGTGACCATCGCTGGCAACGGAATCATGCCCGGCGGAGGGCATGACCGACGGGCGTCGGTCAAAGAGATTCTCCTGATCAAAGGATCGCTGAATGCGAGCCTCCATGGCCGCCAGGTCCGGAGATTCGAGTTCGCGACGAGCCGCAAGTTTCCAAATCTCAGAGAGTTGCGCGTGAATGGTGCCTGCGGATCGGGATGCTGCAGCCTCGATCCAGAGCCGATCTCGAGCGTCGACCTTGAGAAAGATCCGGGTCGGATAACGCAAGGCCACGCCGGTCACCTCGTTGCCAAGGGAGCCGTCGAAGATGACGACCTCCTCCAACGTGGCCTCGTGAACGGGCTCCTCCATCGCATGGGACATTCCCACCGCCTCGGTCTCGGCGGGGCTGGAGAACATCATGAAGCCACCACCGATGGCGGCCGCTTCGACCACGAGCAGCACGACGGTCAAAAGACCCACTCGTGCGCTCTTTTTGCGCGGGCCGTCGGTGGCCTCGGCGTTCTTTGTCTTGTCCGCATCATCAACAGCCATCGGAAACACTCCCTCCGAGTTCCTTGCGTTTTCCCCGGGGGAGCCCGATCCACGAGAGGACCGACACCGCCGGAGAGGTGAACGAATGGAACATCGGCGTCCGAGGCCACATCGGTCAAGCCTGAGGCCCGTTTGGACTTTCAGCGGGTTTCATCTGCGACGATCGTGACGGTCTCGGGCGGTTCTCGGCCCCGCCAGAGGGCTCAGGCCGGTTGGTATCCGGCCCGGGACAGCACTGGAAGGACGGCGGGCTCGATTTCAAAGGTGATCTCCGGGACCGGATCCGGATCATCCGGCGGGTCACCGTCGACCTGCCATCGATGGTTCCCATCGAATTCGAACCGAATCTGCCTTCCCGTGGCGTAGATCAGCCTTGGATCCCGAACGTGGCGACCAAGGCGAGCTCGAATCAGCCAACCCGGCAACTGCCAACGACTCTCGCAGGGCAGAATCACCAGATCGAGTTTTCCATCGTCCGGGCAGGCCTGCCGAGCCAGATCGAGTCTCCCCGCGTATTGCCGACTATTGGCCACCATCGCCAGGCCCCGCACCCCGTCCGCCACCCTTCGACCGTCCACCTCGACCTGCATCACCGGGGGAATGAAATCACGAAACTGCCGCAGGGAGGGCCGAAGGTAGGAAAGGTTGCTGACGGAACCGGTACGAACGGCGGACAGATCATGGACCACTTCCGCATCGAAGCCGAAGGATGCCATCAGCACCACGACTTCATCCGGACGCCCCGGCACCATCGCCCGGCCCAGATCGATCCGATGAACCTGTCCGTTGACCAGATTTTCCGCCACCGCCGCGGGCTCGGCGGTCATCCCGTAATCGCGGGCGAAGAGATTCTCGTTGCCCGCCGGGCAATGAACGAGCGGTACGTCGGCTCGAACGGCTTCGGGGGCGGCCAGTCGGACCGCTCCGTCCCCGCCCACCACGACGAGGGCATCTCGACCAGCGAGCGGCCCTCGAAGCCAGCTCTCCGGGATTTCCTGGCGGGTGGGCAGCAGGTCGATGTCGAGACCTCGGGACGCCGCGGCGGCCTGAACCCGCTCTGCGATCACGCGAGCTCGCCCAGCCCCCGAAATCGGATTGAAGATCACTAGAACCGACATCCTTTGATGATATGAGCCAACCCGGAAAAAGTCCCCCCCACCCTTTCATGCGAGCATGGCCCTCGCCGTCGTAGAATGCCGGGATGCTGTGTATCGGCCAGATGAATCATCGATTGCCCTTGGCATTTCTCATGATCGCCGCCGCGCTCCTGAGCGCCGGCTCCGCGGTCGCCCAGGAGGAGTTCACCCTCGGCCCCGACGATGCCTGGCAACGCGACGCCCCCGAGCCCGGAACGCCGGAAGCCCGCATCTTCCAGGCCCGCAAGGCACTGGCGCTGGGGGAACCCGAACGGGCCCGTGCCCTGGCGACCGCTTTTCTTGATCGTTTCCCCTCGGCCACCGGCCGGGCGGAGATGCTGCTGGTCCGGGGAGACGCGCTGGTCGAAATGGGCGACGAGTACAAGGCCCTCTTCGACTACGAGGCCATCACCCGGCAACATCCGGGCAGCATGGTCTTCGTGCAGGCGCTCGAACGCGAGTTCGACATTGCCAAGGCCTACGCGAACGGACTTCGTCGCAAGTTCTTCGGCACCGTTCGAATCCTCAACACCGCGGAAGATGCCCAGGAACTCTTGATTCGAATTCAGGAACGGCTCCCGGGAAGCCGCCTGGCCGAAGAAGCCGGCATCACCCTCGCGGACTTCTACTTCCGCCGCAGCGAGATGCGACTCGCCGCCGATGCCTATGACCTCTTCATCCAGAACTATCCGCGATCCGCTCGGATTCCCGAGGCGCGGGAGCGATTGATCCAGTCCTACATGGCCTCCTACCGCGGGCCCCGCCATGATGATGCCGGACTCCGGGATGCTCGACGACGGTTGGAGGCGATGAAGCAGATCCGCCCCGCCGCCGCACAGCGACTCGGGGCCGAAGCCCTGCTGGTCCGGATCAATGAATCCGAAGCCCGAAAGCTTCTGGTCACTGCACGGTGGTATCTCTCGATCGATGATCCGATCTCCGCCGAGCTCTACATCAGGCGAGTGGTCGAACGTCACCCCGAAACCGTTTCAGCGCTGGATGCGTTGCGAATCGCGCCTCGCATCCTTTCTCGGATGCCGGCCGCCATCGCGGCGGAGGCTCCGGACTACCGACTCCTCGCCGCCGCGATGCTGGGTGCCTCGGGTCCCGTTGAAGCCGGCGTCGAACCGGCCTCCAAGCCAGCCTTGCCCCGAGAGCGTGCTCTGGAACCGGAAAGGCCGGTGGAAGCCAGTACCACCCCGGAGAGTGGACGATGAATCCCCGCCACCGGCACCCGAAATCCAGATTCCGATTTCCGGCAACCGGAGTCGCCCTGCTCCTGACCGCCGTCACGGCAGGGTCGAGCCTCACCGGCTGCGCCACCGAACCGAGCGAAGGCTGGTCCATGAAATGGACCCACCCCGAGCAGTACCAGAGCATCTCGATACCGATCTTCACCAACCAGACCTATTTTCAGGGCCTGGAGCGGGAATTGGCACGAGCCATGGTCACGGAAGTCGAATCATCGACTCCATATAAGGTGACTGCCTCTGGGACGGCGGATACCCTTCTCCGGGGCTCGATCCGGGAAGCGGAACTGGTTCCGCTCTCCAACAGCCCCCTCACCGGGCTGCCCGCTGAAATGTTGTTCAAGGTCCGCATTGACTTCGAATGGATCGATCTTGCCACCGGGGAACCCATCGTCACCCGAAACGGATTCACCGCCTCGGCGATGTTCACCCCTTCACGGCCGGCGATGGAAACCATCGATCTCGCCAGGTTTGGTGTCGTACAACAACTCGCCACTGATTTGGTCGATGTCCTCCGAGATGACTGGTGACCTTGGAATCGGGTGAGCCATTCCGTGCGAATGGCTAGTGAACCGACGTACCTCTGAAAGACCAAAGCATGAAGCCTGATTCGGCCATCCTCATTCAGTCCTCCAAAGACTCCGGCGGCGACGGCAAGAAGCCCAGTTCCGGCGACGGAGGCTCCTCCAGCCCGCAGCCGACCCGGCCACCCCGGCCGTTCATGTCGCTGCTGGTCCTCTTCGCGGTCATCGCCCTGATCTGGGTGGTGATCACCGGAAACGGTCAGCGAGCAGATGTGATCTCACTGGATCAGTTCCGCAACCTGTACGAAAGTCGACTCATCGAGCCCGACTCCGTCCTGGTCAGCGAGAACCGCATCTCAGCCATGAAGAAGCCGGACCAGGACCTCAGCGGCGGTGGAGATTCCGCGACTCAGGCCCCCCAGCCGAAGCCCGTCGAGATCGTGATTGCGGCCGACGGCGGCGTCAATTGGACCCTGCAGCAACTCGAGGCCGATGGCATCCCCTTCCGAATGGAACGGGATGACAACACGTTCCTGATCATTCTCACGAGCTTCGGCCCGATTCTGTTGGTGATTCTCTTGCTCTGGTTCTTCGTGTTCCGTTCGATGCGGAATGCGGGTGGCGGTCCAGGCGGCATGCTGGGCAACTTCGGCAAGAGCAAGCACCGCGTCCAGACCAAGGATTCGGTCAACGTCACCTTCGCGGACGTGGCCGGCGTGCAGGAGGCGAAGGAAGAGGTTCAGGAGCTCGTCACGTTCCTCAAGGATCCGAAGCGTTTCCAACGTCTCGGTGGACGTATCCCCCGCGGCGTCCTGCTCGAGGGGCTTCCCGGTTGCGGAAAGACCCTGCTGGCCAAGGCCATCGCGGGCGAGGCGGACGTGCCGTTCTTCACGATCTCCGGTTCCGACTTCGTCGAGATGTTCGTCGGCGTCGGTGCGAGCCGGGTCCGCGACCTCTTCAAGCAGGCCAAGGAGAACTCCCCGTGCATCATCTTCCTCG
>CAJWFU010000256.1:0-4600 GCA_913031315.1 uncultured Phycisphaerae bacterium
CGCCTTGCGACGATCGGACAACTCCAGTATCTCGCCCCGACGTGTCAGTTCCTGCTCGCGACGCTGGTGTTCGGAGAACCCATCAACACCGGGAAAATCGTGGCATTCGGAGTCATCTGGATAGCGATCGGACTCTACTCCTGGGATTCGATCCAAGGATGGCGTGAGGGTGGGAACGGCGCTGATGATCCGCCGGACTCCGGTCCGATTCTCGACCAGCACCCCTCGGATGTCTCTGCACGTGGACCGAAGGCATGATGCCTCGGTGAACCGGGGAGCCACCGCGTCCTGCGATCACTTCATCGGCGGAATTCGAAACGGAAACCCCGGATACTGAAGCTCGTCCGAAGTCGGCTCCACCCAGCGGGGCCAGGCCTCCAGTACCGCATCGCCACTGCCTGGCGCGACATCGATGATCCCGTAACCGGGCGAAAGATCGAAGAGTCGACGAGGCTCGAGGCCACGATCCTCGGGATTGGTCACCGCGATCACGGTCATCAGATTGCCGAAACCATCCTCGAAATCGCCGGCATAGCGAGGCGCACCCTCCCAGCGATCGGCTCCGGACTCGATCGGCATCCACCGCCTTGGCCAGGTATTCGCCACCGCCGGCGGGGTGAATGCGAACGAGCCATCTCGGTAGTCGTCGACGCCATATTGAACGAGCGAACCCAGATGCTGATCACCACAGAGATGAATCGCATCGGCGGCCGCCAGGGTTCGAACGGCTCGAGTCCGAGCCGACTGCGGCCACCCTCCGGAATCCGTGTCCGCCGCCGGGCCGTCCGCTTCCGCGTACTCCCCGGCCGCGTGGATCTGGAGACTGGGAATCACGCCATCGTCGCGTCCCACGGGCAGCGTCGCGACGTTGACCCACGGGGTCTGGCTGAGCACGATCTTTCGCGGACTTCGCGGATCGCGCGACGTCGCCCACTCTTCGAGGAACGTCTCCTGTGACCCGCCGAGGAATTCCGCGTCCTCGACGTCCGCCGCCCGAGGATCGAAATCCGGATTGCGGAACCAACCGTTGCGAACCTGAGCCTCGGGAACCTTGACGCTCGCGGAATCCTTCCACATGCGATCCGCCACCACCGCGAAGTCCACCGGTCCGTAGCGAAGCCGGGTGGTGTAGGGCTTGATTCCCTGTCCGATCGGCCCCGGAACGCGGCACGCGGGAAGATTTCCGACCTGGGTTCGATGGATGGCATTCACCACTTCGCCGGAGAGCTTGTAGCCCCCGGCGTCCTGCACGGTCAGTCCGTCGCGAGCCTTGGCGCGAACTCCGCCGGCGCCCCAGATGTTCCCGTGATAGACGTCATGGTCATCGGGGATGATGACGCTCGGTCGGTCCCGCACCAGATCTCCGAACGCTCGAAGCCATCGCTGGTACTTGGTGTGATAGTCGAGGACGATCTTCCGGCGATCCGGACCCGTGATGTCGCCCTCGTAGATCTGGTCTCCGGCGAAGAAGTAGAAGTCCGGACGATGCATGGCGACGTTCGCCACGAGATCCTCGTGCGGGAACCAGACACCGGAACGATTCCAGGCCTTGTGCGCCGTCACGTTCTTCACGCAGTTCAGGCTGGCGATCCGCAGCGGACGATCGACGGGCGCAGCATGAATCTCGCCCGCACGCGTGAACGGCCTTCCATTGCAGGAGCCGGACACTCGGAAACGACGGCCCAGGTACTCATCGACCTCCGGAACCTCGAAGTGAACCGTGTAACTGAGGTCCTCGAGGGTTCCCTCGGCGATCGGCCGCCATGCCCCATCCCGGGTCTCGAATTCCAAGGAGACGACGCCCACGTCTTCGGCCGCCATCGGCGGAAAGAGTGCGGTGAGCTTGAACGCATGAACACCATCGTCGTCTCGATCCAGGGTGTAGGTCGTCGCCAGCACCGGACCCCAGGAGTGATCGGTATCGTCAAGCCAGAATTCAAGGTCGTCGGATTCCAGTTCCAACCCGTCGAAGGACCACCCGAGGCCATCCTTGCGATTCCCACGATGGGAGACCAGGGCAACCCCACCATCGATTCGATCCCGCGTCATCCCATCGACCTCGGCCGCGCCGAGCAGCCCGGTCTGATTCCGGACTTCCAGCCGAAGGTCGTACAGATCTCCAGGCCTGGGAATGATCACGACCTCGAGGATGCCCTCCTCCGGGTCGAAGGTCACATCACCATCATCCATGCGCCTCGTTCCCGGCACCTTGACCAGGTCGTCAAGCGTGGTGTTGCGCGGCAACGACCAACTGAAACCACCCTTCTTGGGGGTGGAGAAGTCGAGAATCGCCGGCGTGCCGGTTCCGTCGACCACCGCCAGAAGACCACCATCGGGCGCGGGGACCTGTTGGACCAGCGCGGTGAGCCGAACGTCCACCTCCGGTCCGCCCGCACCCAGAAGAATGCCCGCAAAGGCGCCCGGTTCGAGAACACCGCCGCCGACCGCACGAACGGTGGTTCGAATCATCAGGGGCGAAGCGGGGGCATCCGGATCGATGCGAAACTCCAGCGCGTGGGCGGTGCGAACCGGCAGCCGTGAGTCGTCGTTCACCAACCGACCTTGCTCGAGACGCCAATCCTGCAGTCTCGACGGTTGCCAACCCGCACCGATCCACCGACGAGAGGCCACGGGATCGAGGGTGGCGACTCGAAGCCGTTTCATCTCGTCAGCCGCTGGCGATCGAGATTCAAGCATCGAGGCCTCGGCCGGCAATTCCGGCCGGATGAGCATCAACAGCCCGACGGCCAGCAACGAAGAGATTCGAAACTTCAACATGTCTGATTCCTGGAAGGAGGTTGCCCCGAGACTACCCCGCGAGCCTGATCCTTGAAGCGGCGGCGGAACTTCCGACCGTCGCATCTCGAACATCGATGTCGGGAGCTAGGCTGACCCCATGACCCTTCTCACCCTCGTACCTCTGGCCTTCACGCTGTTCGCCACGGCGGAACCGCCATCGCCCCCCGCCGAGCCGTCTCCCCTGGTGGTACTGATCTCCGGCGACGAGGAATATCGCAGCGAAGAGACCCTGCCGATGCTGGCGTCGATCCTCCGGCGCGATTTCGGGTTTCGCACCAGGGTGCTCTTCAGTCTCGACGCCGAAGGGCGCGTCGATCCCGAACGACTCGATCACCTTCCGGGAACCGAGATCCTGGCCGACGCCGACCTTCTGATCCTGTTCACCAGGTTCCGAGCACTGCCGGAGTCGCAGGTGAGACCGATCCTGAATCACGCCGCCGCCGGGCGACCGATCGTCGGACTGCGGACCGCAACCCATGCCTTCCGGTATCCGCCAGATCATGAACTCGCTTCGACGTTGAACGAGGTCTGGCCACAACGAGTGCTCGGTCAGCGGTGGATCACCCATCACGGCCACTTCGACGAAGGCAAGGCTCCCCTCACCCGCGTGACGCCGACGGAAAAATCACATCCCACGACTCACGGCGTCGGCTCCTTCGATGCCTATTCCTGGCTGTATCACGTCGAGGGAGGCGCAGACACGCTTCCGCCCGGCACCACGCGACTGGCGTCCGGTCGAGCCCTGAAGTCGATTCATGGAGAACGCCACGACCGGTTCCCACTGGAAAATCCGGTCGCCTGGGCGATCGAAAGAGAAGTTCCCGGCCTGCCCGACCGCGTGTTCTTCACCACGCTCGGACACCCGTATGACTTTCGGAGCGAGGATGCCCGCCGGCTCCTCGTACAGGGCGTGCTCTGGTCGCTGGGACGGGAATCAGAAATCCCCCCCACCGGTTTGCCGGTCGTCACCCCTCCGGGCTGGCGGCCGTCCAATGCTGGATTCGGTGCTCAACGTCCGCATCGCAATCCCGATATGGCGGTTCGAGAGCCTGACCAGGCCGCCGAAGCCGTGCTCCCCGACGAACAAATCGAGGATCTGCAAACCCGGGATTGATCAGTGCCTCAACTCGGTTATGATCATTTCCAGAAACCGCCTTGTCCGCGTCGCGACACCCGCGGCGTCAAGACATCGAAATTGAGGTTCGAATGACGCAGATTCACCACCCGAGCCGGCACCAAGCCGGATTCACCTTGGTCGAGCTTCTGGTCGTCATCGGAATCATCGCGGTCCTGATCGCACTTGTCGTCTTCGGCAGCGGTGCTCTCAGGCAGACCTCGCGCGGCATGACCTGCCTCACCAATCAGCGACAGATCATGCTGGGCTGGGACGGCTACGCCACCGACAACTCGGGCCGCTACGTCGCACCGGATACCAACCGCAACCAACATGACTGGGTCCGATCGATCGGGACCAACCTCGGTCCTGGAAACGTGGAGCTGGAATCGGCCCTCACCGAAGGCGCCCTCTGGCCCTACCTGAATGATCTCCGACTCTATCGCTCACCCTTCGACCAATCCGATCATCTTCGGACCTACTCGCTGAGCGCGTTCTTCAGTCAAGGCGAAGGGTCGGACCATTGGGGTGGCCCCCCAAGCTGGCAGATCGCCACCCGCAGTCGAATCCCCCGCCCCTCCGACACCATCTGCGTGGTCACCGAGTTCGACCATCGTGGCCACAACATCAATGGATGGGGCATCAGTCCCTACGGTCCGGATTGGATCGATAAGTTGATGATCTGGG
>CAJWFU010000257.1:0-4598 GCA_913031315.1 uncultured Phycisphaerae bacterium
CCAGCAGTATCGGCCGGTCAGAATTCCGTACCTAGTGGGAGAACAGACCGCGCTGGGCGAGTGGGCGTCAGTGAATCGCACACCCTGCCTCGCGATCCGATCGAGATTCGGGGTGCTGGTACGCGCGTCGTCGTTCAGGCACCCCAGATCACCCATCCCGAGGTCGTCGGCCAGCACGATGACGATGTTCGGCGGGGAGGCCGTTTCAGCCTCGCCTTCCGCGACGACGGGTGGCTCGGAAAGAATTCGAACCACGGTGAGCAGGAGGAGGAGGGGCGTCGACATGGCTCGACCGTACCACGGACCCGGCACGGGCCCGGCACGGATCCGCAGCCCGGGCTGGAGATTCAACCGGGCACCGTTAGCATACGACGTCACTTCGAATCTCCACCGTGAGCAATCCATGTCCCTTGATCATTACGTCACCCTTGGTCGATCCGGTCTTCGCGTCTCACCCTTCTGCCTCGGATGCATGACCTTCGGCGATGAATGGGCGGCGGTCGGCACCCACGAGGCCGAGAGCCTCGACGTGCTCGCCGCCTACCTCGATGCCGGGGGAAACTTCCTCGACACCGCGAACGTCTACACCATGGGCCACAGTGAAGCGATCATCGGCGACTATTTCGCCGGGTCGCCGTCGGTCGCTCGAGACCGAGTGGTTCTGGCGACCAAGTTCTGCGGCAACATGCATCCGGGTGATCCCAACGGCGGGGGGGCGGGGCGCAAGGGGATCATGCATCAGTTGGAGGATTCGCTTCGGCGCCTCAAGACCGACTACATCGATCTCTACTGGTGTCACTTCCACGATCCGAACACGCCGCTCGAGGAGACCATGCGGACGCTTGATGATCTCGTCCGGAGCGGGAAAGTCAGATACATCGGGCTCAGCGACACTCCGGCGTGGCTGGTGGTCAAGGCCCAGTACGAGTCCATGCTGCGAGGCTGGAACCCGCTGTGCGCCCTGCAGATCGAATACAGCCTGGCCCAACGGACGGTCGAGGGAGACCTCATGCCGATGGCCCGGTCACTGGGACTCGGCGTGACGCCCTGGAGTCCGCTGCGGGCGGGGATCCTCTCTGGAAAGTACCGGCGTGAATCACGGCCGAAGGTGGGCACCACCCGCGTGGCGGAAGCGAGCCCGCATCTCAACGAACGCAACTACGCGATCATCGATGAACTCGTCGCGATCGCGGACTCACTCGGATCGACGCCGGCCCGCGTGGCATTGAAGTGGGTCCAGGATCGCGAAGGAGTGGCGAGCACGATCATCGGCGCTCGCCGCCACGAGCAGTTGCTCGACAACCTTGGTGCGCTGGCGTTGGAGCTCTCGTCGGAACAGACCGCACGGCTCGACGCGGTCTCGGCCCCGGAGCTCCCGTTCCCCCATGAATTCACGACCTTCACCGACAACATCGTTCAGGGCGGGACCACGGTCGACGGACGAACGACCGTCCGTCCGGAATTCCTGCCCGAGAGCGACGCGCAGCGATGGTGAATCGACCGTCGAGTTGAAAAAGATCGGCCCCTGCGAGGAAGGGCCGACCCGGTTTCGATTCACGACGTGTCTCGTTGATCGGCCGAAGCGGTCAATCACTTCGATCTGCCAGGAGCAGGTCCAGATCGAATTCGTACGATTCTTCCACGTCTTCGCGGGTGAGGCCTCGATCGAGCCATGGCCGAGGGCCGTGACCCGACCGGAGAGCCGCAGGGCCGATTCGAGGGGGGAATCGATGAACGGGGAAGACGAGGCGGGAAACGCATCGATGCTGATCGGACCGAAGTCCGGTCGTCGTGAGTCATGATCCGCTGCCTCCGAATGGTGCCCCGACCGAGTAGGCAGGATCGAGTTCGATGTGACGGCGTCGTGACGGAATTTTCAGACTCGCCTAGACTCGGTTCATGAACCGCAGCGGGCTCATCACCAGATTGCAGGCTTTTCTGTTCGCGGAAGAGCAGGTTCGAGTCGCGTGGCTTGGCGGTTCGGATGCCACCGGTCGGGTCGATTCCCGGAGTGATGTCGATCTGGTGCTGGTCGCGGATCGAGAGATGGTCGAAGCGACGTTCGGACTGGTCGATCGCTGGCTCACCGAACTGGTCGGCGTTCGAAGGCATCATCGATTGTCGGATCCGACGGCGCACGGTCATCCTCAGGCCCTCTTCATGGGGGCGGGACTCTCCGACGATCTGGCGGTGGATCTCATGGTGATTCACGCCGAGACCCCGGTCGAGCGTCGTTTCCTTCAGGTCGAACGTCACGGCCGGGTGGTCCCCCTCGTGGATCGACTGGGATGGCTTGAAGAGTCCGTGGTCATCGACCGAGAGGCATTGGAGATCGAGATCGACCGGCATCTGGAATCGCTGGCTGGAATGCACCCGTTTCAGAATTCCCTGGTCGAGAAGTCGATGGCCCGCGGACACTGGTCGGAGGCATTGGACGGTTATCAGCGACGAATGCTTCGTCCGCTCTGTGATCTCATGCGGATCGAACACGATCCGGATCGTTTCGACTTCGGCTTCCGCTATCTCGACCGGGATCTTCCTGATGCGGAACGGCGCCGACTGGAGCGACTGGCTTTCGTGCCGGATGCCGACGGACTTCGGGAGCGGGTCGCGGACTGCCGGGTGGAGATCGAGCGACGGTTCGACCGGATCATCGGCGCCAGAGATTCTTCTCGAAAAGGATCCGGGAGGGCTTGGATCTCGGACCCCGAGTGATCCCGAACCGGGAGCTCGCGATGTCGGCCACGAGTTTCGTGGCCTCCTCCGGGTCGTCGGTCAGAATCAGTCGGTCCGGGTCGTCGGGAGAGATGGTGCCTTCCGGGATCATCCGTTCCCGAAGAAAGTCGAGCATCGGCCGCCAGAAATCAGTACCCATCAGGACGATCGGGAAATCGACGACTTTCCGGGTCTGCACCAGCGTGGCGATCTCGAAGAGTTCGTCGAGGGTTCCAAAGCCGCCCGGCATCACGATGAAGGCGTAGGAATACTTGACCAGCATCACCTTGCGAACGAAGAAGTAGTGGAAGGGGATCTCGAGATCGAGGTACGGGTTCGACGATTGTTCATGAGGAAGTTCGATGGTCGCGGCGATCGACCGACCTCCGGCCTCCCTCGCGCCTCGGTTGGCCGCTTCCATGATCCCGGGGCCACCGCCGGTCATGATCGTCAACCCCTCCTTCGCCAGAAGACCGGACGTCTCTCGCGCGAGTTCGTAATACCGGTTCTCCTCCGGGAAGCGGGCCGAGCCGAAGACGGTGACGCAGGGGCCGGCGAAGTGCAGCCGTCGGAATCCACGAAAGAATTCGCCGGCGATTCGCAGTACCCGCCCCAGTTCGAAACTTCTCGATTGCGGCCCTTCTAGAAATCGGAGTTCGGGGATCTCCCCCGAGGGGGCGGTCGGTGAATCATGGGGGTCGGGTGCTGGAGTGGGGTCGCGGGAATTCATCATTTCATCATGCTACGCAAGGTTCCGGCGAGGAATGCAGAAGATGATTTCGATACCATCGGCCGCATGGCCACGATTCTCTCTGACGGAACCTGGACCGATGCGGGGAATGGAAACAAGACGTTCCATGCCACGAATCCGTCCACGGGCGAAACCCTCGACTCCGCCTTCCCGGTCTGCAGCCGCGCGGAACTTGAAGGCATGGCGGACGCGGCGCGAGCCGCGGTTCGCCATCCCGCGAACGCCGAACCGGAGCGGGTGGCCCGATTTCTCGAGATCTATGCGGCACGGCTTGATGCAGCGAGGGACGAAATCGCGGCGATGGCTCATCAGGAGACCGGGCTGCCACTGGACACTCGACTTCGAGTGATCGAGTTCGACCGAATGCTCGGGCAGCTTCGAAAAGCGGCGGCCGGGGCCCGGGACACGAGCTCATCGTCCTGGCGTCACCCGATCGTGGATGAGGAATCCGGCATCTTCAGCGATCGCGGCCCGCTGGGAGGTGCGGTGTTCACGATCGGGCCGAACAACTTCCCGCTGGCGTTCCATGCCGTTTCGGGCGGAGATTTCGCGGCGGCGATCGCCGCGGGCAATCCGGTGATCGCGAAGGGACACCCTCTTCATCCGGGCACCGGTCACATGCTCGCGGTCCGTGCGGCCGAAGCGGTGGCGGAAGCGGGGCTTCATCCGGCGACCGTCCAGTATTTTCATCATTGCAGCCCGGACGATGGCTTTCATCTCATCGCCCACCCGAACGTCGCCGCGGTGGGATTCACGGGTAGCCGGGTGGCGGGGCTTGCCATCAAATCGGCGGCCGATGCGGCGGGGAAGCCAAGCTTCCTGGAGATGTCCAGCGTGAATCCCGTGTTCGCACTTCCCGGAGCCCTGGCCGAGGGTGGATCCGACATCGGGGAAGCCTGGGCCGGATCCATCATGCTCGGTGCGGGGCAGTTCTGTACCAAGCCCGGGATCATGATCGGAATCGGTGCCGATGCCGATTCCGCGATCGAGGCGGCGGTCGTCGGCTGCAAGGCCGCGGATCCGGGCGTGCTGTTCTCCTCGGCGGCGGTGCGGACGCTCGAAGTCGGGGTCGACGCGATGGTGACCGCTGGTGCGACGTTGCGATGCGGAGGTCGTCCCGCCGGACCCGGAA
>CAJWFU010000258.1:0-4597 GCA_913031315.1 uncultured Phycisphaerae bacterium
CCGAGGAACGCGCCCACCAGGACCAGCCGCGCCGCACCGGCGATCGAGACCACCCCTTCGTCGCCTCGAGTCGCATCGACCCGTATCAGCCCGCCCCGGGGCGACGCCTGCCGCGCGAGGAAGGCGGGGCCCAATTCGTCGCGCCAAAGCAGACCGAGGCTCGCATGCAAGGACCCGGTCACCGGATCCTCGTCCACGGAAACTCCGGGAGCGAAATAGCGACTGACCACCGCCGCCCCGTCCGGATCATGATCGAGCCGGGCGGTCACCGCGATTCCCCGAGCCTTCACCCCACCGAGAACGCGCATGTCGGGCCGCATGGTTTCAATCGAGGCGGCTTCTTCGAGCACCAGCACCAGATCGTCCTCCATGGTTCGAACCACCCGGGCACCCTCGATGCCGAGCCCCTCGAACAAACGAGGATCCGGATCATCGATCTCCTCGAGTGGCGTTGCGGGAAGGCCCACCTCCTCCAGCTCACCCGCTCGTGTCTGGCGAAGATCACCCCGGTGGCGGGTACGAAAGATGATCGGGTCATTCTGCGGAGCAAGGCCGCGTTCTCGAAGGGCATGCGCCGCGGCGATCGTGGCATGCCCGCAGAGTTCGACCTCGTCACCGGGCGTGAACCAACGAAGCGACCAGATCGATGGATGCTCGGACTCTTCGAGCGGCGATACGAACGCCGTCTCCGAAAGATTCATTTCCGCGGCGATCCCCTGAAGGCGAGATTCGATTCCCGGCGCCTCCGAGTGTCCGGTGGGCATCACGCACACCGCCGCGGGATTGCCGGTGAAAGGCCTCTCGGTGACGAAAGCATCCACGACGAAGATCGGAAGGGACATGCGGACTCCGCGATCGGATGGAAATCCGGGTCAATCCCCGGATGGCTTCCATCCATAGGACTCGAAGGAAACCTGATTTCGACCGTCGGCGTGCAGGTCGACGAGGAGATAACCGGGAGAAAACTCGTGGTACGGGCCGTCCCACCAACCACCGCAGACCGCTCCACCGCAGGCGTAGCGAACGCCGAGATAGTCAACGACCTCCGCCAGATGCAGGTGACCGGAAAGACAGAGTTCGACGTTCCCGTGCTTCTGGAAGAGATCCTTGAGGCGGCGGGCATCCAGATGCATCCACGCCCCGGGCACGTTCCAATCACCGGTCTTCTCGTTCTCGCCGTCGAAGAAGACGCAGGCGGAGAGGATCGGGATGTGACTCACGATGCAGACCGGCGTGCCCTTCGGGGTGTCGCCGAGGGTGCGATCGAGCCACTGGAACTGCGCTTCATCGAGCAGTCCCTTGTAGCCGCCATCGCCACCGCGAAGCACGTTCGGACTGGTCGAGTCGAGCACGATGAATCGCCAGCCGGCCTGGTCCCAGGAGTAATGACCTCGGTCGAGACCGTAGGCGTCGCAGGCCCACTTTCGACCGTCGACGGGATCCAGGCCGAGGATGTCATGATTGCCGATCACCGTTCGATGCGGGGTCGAGAGATCCGCGGTGACCACGCGGTTCCAGCAATCAAGCTGGGGCTTGGCGCGGACTCGCCCCTCCTCGCCGTCGACGTTCATCACGTTGTCGCCACCGAAGATGACCAGGTCGGGTCGATCGACCTGTGATTGCACGTGCGCGAGACAGGCGGCAAACCCCTGTTCGCCCCTCCGTTCGGGTTGGACGTGGGTGTCGGTGAGGAAGGCGACCCGAAGCACCCGGGAGGGATCGTCGCGGGAGTCCGAAGAGGAGGCGATGACCGGGGCGGCGGCGAGGCCGGCGAGGCCCGCCCCGAGCACGCGGCGGCGAGAGACGGACGGCTCGAGTGTCTGGGACATGACTGGTCTCCGGGATCGGAAAGGTCTCCGGCCAAGGCTATCCGAGACGAACCCGTCCCCGCCGGAAATGTCGGGGACGTCGAACGGAATCCCGGTGCGAGGTTCGGCTCAGTGATGTCGCCGATCGCGAGCTGGTTCCTCTCCCGCGGCGAGCCCCGACGGATGATGTGATGACCGCCGATGCCGGACTCAGGGTCCCGAACCCGCGGGGCGGCCGGCCGATCCAGCGGCTCGAACCAGGGCGACGAGGGCGGCGGCCGCGGTCTCGACCCGAAGCACCCCTCGACCGATCGCGACCCGCCGAATGCTCCCCGCAGACTCGGCGTCGAGAAGCATCTGCTGCTCCGGCGGGCTGAAGCCGCCCTCGGGCCCGACCAGGACGACCAGGCGTCCAGCCGAGGCGGCGACCTCCACCGGCGATTCGCCAGCGGCGTCGCCGACGATCACGGTCGCTCCCTCCGCAGCCGCCCGATCGATCACGGCGGCCGGCGTCGACTCGGGACCGATGACGGGCAGGGTCGCCCGCCGACTCTGCTTGCACGCCTCCACCATGATCCGGGTCCACCGCTCGGTCGGGTCCTGCCGCTTGCGGTCGAGGCTCACGACGCTGAAGGTGCACTTGAGCGGTGTGAACGCCGCGATCCCGAGCTGCGTGGCCATGTCGAGCATGGTCGAGAGTCGGTCACCCTTCGGAAGACTCGCCGCAAGCTCGATGCTCGGGTTCTCGCTCACAGCCTGGTGATGATCGCCGACCACGAGTTCGAGGCCACCTCGTTCGTCGCGACTGCCGATCCGGGCCGATGCCCACGACCCCTGTCCGTCGAAGACGACCACCTCGTCACCATCGCCGAGTCGGCGCGGTCCGAGGGCGTGCTTCGCCTCCTTCTTGTCGAGCAGGACGATCTCGCCCGACCCGGGAAGGGCTTCGACATGGAACCACGGCACGGACATGGCGTCAGGGTAATCGATCGATGCCTGATGCTCACGGTTACATTGCGGGTTCACCGATCTTCAAACCACGGTCCGTCACATGGGAAGGCTCGTCAACCATGACCCAGAACTCCAAATCGGCCATCGCATGCTCACGTCGGACCGCGATCCTCGCCGGCCTCGCCGGCACCGCCGGCACCGCCTCGCTTCTGGATGCCGCGGTGGTTTCCCGCCCACCCTCGGCGGTGGACACCCCCCCCGTCGGTCCCGACCGTCGGGGTTCGTTGTTCGCGGCCCCGAAGCCGGACCGGACCTTCGACATCGAATCGATGACCGTGAGTCCGTTCGGCGTCCCCACCGCGGCGATCGGCATCAACGGGTCGATCCCCGGTCCGGAGATCCGCTACACCGAAGGCGACACCTTCCGCACCCTGATCAACAACCGGCTTGACACCCCGACCACCCTGCACTGGCACGGGATGGTGGTGCCGAACTACATGGACGGTGTCCCCGGAGTCACCCAGTACCCCCTGCAACCGGGCCATTCGGTGTTCATCGAGTATCCGATCCGCCAGGCCGGCACCTATTGGTACCACTCCCACTTCGGACTCCAGGAACAGCAGGGTCTCAGTGGCCCCCTGGTGATCGAAGAGAAACGACCCGACCACGACTACGACCACGACGTGACCGTCTTCCTCTCGGACTGGCTGAACCAGTCGCCCACCGGCATGATCGCGCAGCTGCGGGGCGAGGCCCCCGCCACCGAGGCCGCGAAACCCGCTTCCAAGGGAACCTACACCTTCCCCGGCGACCGGCACTTCAACGTGGACGTCAATCATCCGGGCTTCCTGATGAACGGCCGGACGATGCAGGATCCCTGGACCATGGCCGTGAAGGTGGGTGACCGGATCCGACTTCGCATCATCAACGGCGCCACGTCGAGTTTCTTCCAGGTCGGACTCGAGGACCACGACCTCGAAATCATCGCCGCCGACGGCGCGCCGGTGGTGCCGGTGACCGTCGGCAACCTCGCGATCGCGGTGGCGGAGCGATACGACGTGCTGGTGACCATTCGAAAGGCCGGCTCCTTCACCCTGAACGCCGCCGGCCTCGGTTCGGTCCACAAGGTCGCGGGGGTGATCCACACCGCCAACGCCTCCACCACCGCGAACCCCGAACGGGCGGTGTTCCAGGGCCCGTCCGTGGGAGTCACCGACTACTCCGCCTTGAAGTCGCCGTATCCGACGCGGCTCGGGGACGGACCGATCGCCCTCCACTCGATGCCCCTCGGTGGACGGATGAACAAGTACCTCTGGTCGATGGGCGGCGAGTTCTATCCCACGGAATACGTCACGGACGGCGACGCGGTCCCGATCGACGTCGAGTACGGCCAGCGGGTCCGGATCCGGATGAAGAACGACACCATGATGTTCCATCCGATGCACCTGCATGGACACTCGTACCGCGTGATCACCAGTCCGGAAGGATGGGACCAGACCCACGCCCCGGTCAAGGACACGGTCGCGGTCGCTCCCGGCGACACCGTGGACATCGAGTTCCTCGCGGAGAACCCCGGGCGGTGGTTCTTCCACTGCCACAACCTCTACCACGCGGTGACGGGCATGGCTCGACAGGTCGACTACCGGACGAAACCCGGCTGACCCACCCACCGAAGTGAACTCGGCCCCGGACCAACGATCCCGGTTCGCGGCCACGGAAGCGCCGAAGCCTTTCCGACCGTTCGAGACGACGATCATGCCCTCCGACTCAGCCGGACGAGGATCGACGTTCCCACACCGACCATCGAAGCAGTCTGGTCGAGATCTCGAAGGTCGGGG
>CAJWFU010000259.1:0-4581 GCA_913031315.1 uncultured Phycisphaerae bacterium
GTCGCCTTTTCTCGACTTGCGGTCGGACTCGCCGCGGACGGGGTTCGGCCGACGCTGGTGCTGGCGCCGCTCACAGATGAGGATTCGAGCGAATCACCGGAGACGATCGAAGGACCGATCCCGACCATGCAGGCCCCGATGGACCTGCCATTCTGGATTCGGCGACGACTCGCCGCCGCGGTCCTGGATCGAATCGAAGAAACCGGTTTCGGACACCCCGATGTGATCGTCGCCTGCGGCCGCGGGAGTTTCGCATTGGCTGCCACCGCGGCAGAGCAGCTCCAGATTCCGTTGGTCGCCGAGGTTCGTGATCGGCGGGAAGTCGACGCAGCGATTCGGATTCCATCACTCACGGTGATCGCGGCGACCGAACAACTTCGGGTGCGAGCCGCCCGCAGGATCGGCGATGATCGAACCACCAGCCTGCCGATCCCCGTGCCACGCATCCGCCCGCCCCATGATCGAGACCGCGGCCTGCTCGTCGCCCTCGGCCCCGTGGGTGACCTGAACGCCTGGAAAGCCATGATCGACGGCCTCGCCGGCCCGGGAGGCACCCTTCCTGAAATGCAACATCTCGCGCTGGGAATCGGCCTGGGCCAGAAGGACGCCATCATCTGGCGTCGATTGCGAGGAACACCCATGGCGGACCGAATGAGTTCCTTCGATCACACGGACCACATGCGTCCCCTGCTGTCGGGTGCCGACGTGATTCTCGCCCCCGATCGTGATCGAGCGATTCGCAGCATCGAGCTTCAGGCCAGAATCAGCGGCGGTGTGGTCATCGGCGCCAATGATCGCCTTCGTGATGACCGCAGCGAAGCCTCGGGAGATCGACTGCTCACCCCGACCGAGTCTCGACAATCCGGCGTCTGGCGAGAGGCGACCCGACAGGCACTGCTCCATGCCCCCTCCCTGGCTTCGGCCACGCACGCTCGCGACTCGCTGGTCTCGAAAGTCGCGCCTCGGTGGGCGGCGGTTCTGGAAACGATCGTGCATGGCGATGCGACACCGATCGGCCATTCCTGATTGAGGCCCTAGAAACGCCGATAACTCGATGCGTGCCCGCGGCCCCCGAATTTTCTGCTTGAAAACCACGCCGTGGACGAACCGTCGAGCCCAACCACGACTACTAGAGGGGTCGACGGGAACTCGACGGGAAACAAGTGCGAATCGTTTCTTGAAATCTCTCTCCTTCTCCGCTCCGCCGCGTCGGCCTCGCCGATGCGGCGGTGCCGGTTTTGCGAGTGTCGGTTTCCCGTGAAAGCGGGCACAATGCGACGACCCGAACGCTGGAGCCCCCCCCATGAGTCGCCCCCGCCCTTCCAACCCGTACCGCTTTCAGGCCGCCACCCTTCTGCTCACGCTCGGCCTTCCAAACCTGATGCCGGCCACGGCCCAGAACCCCCCAGTGCCTGATGAACGGACCAAGGTCCTCGAGCGAGGCCGGTTCGAGGTCGATTCCGAGGGCAGGGCGATCAACGGCCAGGTCGTGTCCGCGGCACCGACCACCGATCGCACGATCATCGGAATCCTCCCGGACCGCACCACCGGTGAGGACTGGGGCCTGCCTCACCTCGCCCGGGCGATCTCGGATCTCGATCTTCTGAAACCCGATGCGGTCTTCTGCGTCGGTGATCTGGTGCAGGGATACACCCGGGACCCCGCGACCTGGGAAGCGGAGGTCGATGACTATCTGTCGCTCGTCAATCGGCTCGACGCCGAGTTCTGGCCGACCGCCGGAAATCACGACGTGATTTCGGGAGCCCGCGATTCGAACGACCAGCGATTCATGGATCGATACCGAAGTCGATTCGGTCCTCTCCACTACGCGGTGACGCTGGAGCACGGCACCGTCGTGGTGTTGTTCAGCGACGAAAACCTGGACGGCGGCGAGGTCGACATCTCCGACCGACAGGTCAGCTGGTTGGAGCAGGTCCTTGGTGCCGCCCCCACGGATCGACCGATCGTTCTTCTGATGCACCGCCCGCTCTGGCGATACAAGGACGTGCGATGGGATGAGCGGGTCCATCCCATGCTGGTCGACAACGGAGTCGACGCGGTGATTGCCGGGCATTTCCACGCCCTGCATCGAGACGACGACCAGGACGGAATCGAATATCACCTGCTCGGCGTCTGCGGCGGCGCCATCGATCAGCATCCGCTCACCGGCCAGTTCAACCACCTGACGCTTCTTGATCTGGGTCCGGGGGACGACATTCACATTCGACATCTTCCCGCCGGCGTGATGCTTCCAGACGATTTCGTCGTGCGGGAAGATCAGGACCGGGCCTACCGCCTCAAGTCCGGCGGCACGGCGAGAATCACGGGAACACTTCCCGACCCCTGGCGAGGCGCGGTCGACGCCACCGTGTCACTCGAGGTCCGCAATCCACTCGACCGGCCGATTCGAGTGACCGTCGAACCGGCCACCGCCCCGAAGCCCTGGCTGGTGGAAGGCCACGCCTTCGTGGCGAGGACGGAGTACGACATCGCCAATCCGGCGACCACCGATCTGGACGGTCCCTTTCAACTCACGCCCGTGGAGTCGATGCTCATCGAAGCCAACGCCTCCCGTTCCATCCCCCTGCACTTCGTCGCGTCCGCCACGAAGACACCCCCGCCCCCGCCCGAAGTCCGGGTGACGCTTCACTTCGAGGATTCCCAGAAGCGCATGGTTCCCATCGTGCTTCCACGTCGGGTCTCGGTGAGTCGCGAAGATCCCGACGCCACCGACGGTTTTCCAGACTGGCCCATCGCCGCCTGGTCGCATTCGGTCTACGAGGAACGGGAGGCACTCGGTTCGATGACCACCCGGTCCATCGACGTCGATGGCCGACCGCGGCTCGAAGTCGAGTTGATGCTGTTCGACGATCTGCTGGTCGACGACGGCGCCTCGGAGGCGTCGACCATCAAATCCAGACGGAACCCGGCCGGAGATCTGTTCGTACTCACGATTCAGACCGAGGCCGGGCGACGGACTTTCCTGTGTGAACCCCCCGACGCGGCCCGACCCGGCGACGACGAAGCGTCCACCACGCTGGTCGAAATCGATTCCAAGGGCGGCGTGATCGCCCGGTCGCCCCGGGCCGCCCGGTGGCGAACCAGCGGCCCGACGGAATCACCGACTCATCGGCTTCAAATCGTCGTTCCGGACCTTGATCCCGCGGCCGCCACGGGTATCCAGTTGGAAACCGCCGACAATGACCGCTCGTACCACACACAGTGGCGTTCCCTCGCCCCCCGGGGGGATCTTCTGAAACTCGGAGGCGGGGCGCCTTGACGGCCACGGACCTGATCGGGTCTCATACGTAGCTGTTCCGAGCCAACTCGGCCGGAATCTCATTCGAAACGATCCGCGCCAACCAGGCGCCAACTCTCGCAGGGAATGCACTCATGAAGACCATCGCCCGCTGCAGCTCGCTCCTTTTCGTCTCCGGCCTCGTCATCGGCTTCGGCGGCCTCGCCGGCTGCGAGAGCGAAGAAGTCATTGAAGTCACGCCTCGCAAGGTGAACCCCGACGCCCCCAAGGTCGACCCCAACGCCATGCCCGGCCAGGGCAATGGTCTCGAGCAGCAGGGCGGCTGATCGCCGACTTGCGATGAACCTGAGAACGCGGCGTGATCGTTCAACGATCACGCCGCGTTCACTTTTGCCCGCCTTGCTCAGTGACCCTGAAGCAGTTCCACGATGGCCGCGAGGCCTTCCTCGAGAATCGCCTCGTCCACGGCGAAACTCAGCCGCACATGGGTGTCACGAGACGAGAAGACCCCACCGGCGACCAGGAGCACCCGTCGCTCGACCGCTCGTTCGACGAACGTGGCGCCATCGATCCCGAGCTCCGAGGGAACTTCAAAGAAGGCGTAGAACGCGCCCCCCGGCGTGTTGACCCGGGTGTGGGGAGACAAGGCTTCCACCACCCGATCACGACGGCGGATGTAGCCCGCGATCTGTTCGGAGTTGTCGGGATCGAACGCGGGGATCACCCCGAGTTGCAAGGGGGTCGGGGCGCACACGAAGGTGAACTGCTGCAGCTTCTTCATCTGGTCGATCAACCAGTTGGGACCGGCGGCGTAACCGAGCCGCCAGCCCGTGCAGCCGTAGGTCTTGCCGAAGCCTCGAATCACCAGTGCCTGATGATCGAACCGGGCCGGCGACGGACAGGTCCCGTCCGGTCGCATCGAATCGGCGAACACGAATTCGTCGTAGATCTCGTCCGTCACCAACTGGACCCCGCGGTCTCGACAGAGCGCGGCGAGATCACGCATCTCGTCGTCCGTGAGCACGACGCCGGATGGATTTCCAGGACTGTTGACCAGAACGAATTTCGTTCGATCCGAGATCAACGGTTCGACGCGGGCGGCCGTCATCCGGAAATCGGGGTAGGTGTCGCACGCCACCATCGTGGCGCCGGTCAGATGCCCGAGCTGCGGATAGAGCACGAACCAGGGGTCCGGCATGATCGCTTCGTCGCCCTCGTCGAGCAGCGCCAGGCTCGCGAGGAGAAGCCCCCCGCTCGTGCCACTGGTGACGACCGTCGAATACCCGTCGCCATCCCGGGACCATCCGAGATCATGCGCGAGA
>CAJWFU010000260.1:0-4533 GCA_913031315.1 uncultured Phycisphaerae bacterium
TCGCGGGTGGATGGGGCATGGACGAGGAAACGGGAGAATCCACCTGGCACGAAGACGTGCTGGTGATGGACCTCGAAGATCCCTCGGCGGGCTGGAAGAACATTCCGGCGCCGTTCAAGCGACGCGCGGTGGCCACCACCAGCATCGGCGACGACGTCATCGTCATCGGCGGCATCACGGACGAGCGAGGCATGAGCCAGTCCGTTGACGTGCTCGACCTCAAGACCGGAACCTGGACCAAGGGTCCGGACTATCCGGGCATCGCCTTCGGCGTTGCCGCAGAAGCCGCGGGAGATCGGGTGATCGCTTCGGGCGCCGATGGCATGGTCTTCGCCTGGGAACCGGGTGAGACCGAGTGGAAGCCGGTCGGAACCTTGACCTTCCCCCGCTTCTTTCACCAGATCGCAGTCGCTTCGCCGGAGGATCTGATCTTCGTCGGTGGAATCTCCCGGGGTGTGCGTCCAGCCCACCTCGAACACCTCGACCTGGCCTCCACCAGCAATGCTCCGAGTGCGGTCACCATGTCGATTCCGACCCCGATGCAGGCCAAGAACCGCCAGGCGATGTTCGTGAATGACGGCTGGGTCTATCTCTTCGGCGGTAACAACAGCGTCGGCCAACACGATTTCGAACCCGAGAACTTCCTCTCCACCGGCCAGCGATTCTCACTCGCCGGAATGCACTGGGAGGAGGCCGCGGACTTTCCGCACGCCCGCCAGACGATTCAGACCTGCATGGATGGGGAAGGCAACGCGTACGCGGTGGGTGGATTCGGACATGACGGCGAAGCGGCTCGAACCCAGACCGAGGGATACCGCTTCGATGTCGCGGAAGGCACCTGGCACGAGGACGCTCCGAACCTGCCCGTCTCTCGCAGCCAGTTCGGCCTGGTCGAGCACGAGGGCGAAATGTGGGTCTTCGGTGGCCTCGACTACGACCCTCGACGCGCGGATGACGACCAGTTCCGGCACCTTCTGGAAGTGGTCTCCGCACCCGTGGCCAAGAACGGCCCCGACTTCGCCTACGACGGCATCAATCTGCCGGAACCGCGACGAGCATTCGCAGGTGCGAAGCTCGACGATCGCTACTACCTCGTCGGAGGCATGCGTGAAGACTTCCAACTGGTGGAGAACTGCCGGACCTTCGACTTCGATTCGAAGCAGTTCATGGAAATCCCCTCCCCGTCCCGGCCGCGACTCTCCGCGCAACTGGTGGCCCTCGACGGCCGGCTCTACCTCGCCGGTGGCCGCAGCCCGAAGGCGGAAGGCAGCGGACTCGAGTCCAATCTCTCCATCGAATGCTTCGATCCGGACACCAACGCCTGGTCGACGGTCATGGAAGAGATCCCGATGCAGCCTCGCCACATGCGGATGATGCCGTACCGCGGCCGCCTCCTCCTCTTCTCCAGCCACGTGGCGGAGAACGACATGGTGAACCTGGTCTTCGTCGACCCGGGACACCAGATGAGCGAGCGGATGGAATCCGCGATCACCATCGTCGAAGACGAATGAACGATCTCCCGATCGTTTCGGCGTGAGCCAAAGACGACGGGCCCCGCGGCAACTCGCCGCGGGGCCCGTTTTTCATGCCTGGCTGCCTGCTCGACGAATCGAAGCCGGCGTGAAGATCAACCGAAGCTGATGCCCTGGGCGAGAGGAAGATCCTCACCCCAGTTCAGGGTGCAGGTCTGTCGACGCATGTAGACCTTCCAGGCGTCGGAACCTGATTCGCGACCGCCACCAGTGTCCTTTTCGCCGCCGAAGGCTCCGCCGATCTCGGCACCACTGGTGCCGATGTTGACGTTGGCGATACCGCAGTCACTGCCTGCGTGGGAGAGGAATCGTTCGGCGTTGCGAACGGAGTCGGTGAAGATCGCCGACGAAAGCCCCTGGTCGACGTCGTTGTGAATCGACATCGCTTCTTCGAGACTGTCGATCTCGAAGACGTAGAGGATCGGAGCGAAGGTCTCGTCCTTCGTGATGGGCGGGACCGAGCCCTTGGGGACGCGAATGATCGTCGGCTCGACGAAGTTGCCCGAATCGGCCGCACGACGGTCGATTCCTTCGACTCCACCACACTCGACGGTGCAGCCTTCCGCGACGGCTCGCTCGATGGCGGCCCGCATCGCACCGACGGAATCGGCGGAGATGAGGGGTCCCATCAGGGTGTCGCTTGAAAGCGGATCACCGATCGGAATGGTCGCGTAGGCGGTCTTGAGCTTCTCGATGACCTCGTCGGCCACGGACGTGTGACAGAGGAGTCGCCGGGTACTGGTACACCGCTGGCCGGCCGTACCGACCGCACCGAAGACCACGCCGCGAATCGCCAGTTCCATGTCCGCATCCGGCATCAGGACGATGGCGTTGTTACCTCCGAGTTCGAGC
The DNA here is from genome assembly GCA_913031315.1 of uncultured Phycisphaerae bacterium. Lineage (GTDB taxonomy): Bacteria > Planctomycetota > Phycisphaerae > Phycisphaerales > SM1A02. The sequence continues at coordinate 2,385 of CAJWFU010000260.1, forward strand.
AGGCAGCGGCCGAGACGACCACCGACGACTTCTCCGACCCGTCGTCCCATGCGGGAGGAGCCGGTGGCGGAGATCAGCGGAAGGTTGCGATCCGCGATCATGGGTTCCCCGACCGCCTGATCGCTGCCGATGATCAGACTGAACACGTCACAGGGGTCGCCTTCGGCTGGAACGAAGATGTCCTGATCCCGCATCACCCGGTGGGCGACCTCGGTCATGGCGATCGCCGTGATCGGCGTGACCAGACTCGGCTTCCAGACCATCGCGTCACCACAGACGGCGGCAAGCATCGCATTCCACGCCCAGACCGCGGCCGGGAAGTTGAAGGCGGTGATGATGCCGATGGTTCCCATCGGATGCCACTGCTCGTACATGCGGTGCTCGGGTCGTTCGCTGTGCATGGTCAGACCATGCAGTTGACGAGAAAGACCGACGCCGAAATCGGCGATGTCCACGCACTCCTGAATCTCGCCGATGCCCTCGGGCTTGATCTTGCCCATCTCGAGGGTGACGAGTTCACCGAGTGGCTCCAGATGCTCGCGAAATGCGTTCCCGATGCGACGGACCAGTTCGCCTCGCTTGGGAGCGGGCAGCATGCGCCAGGCCTTCTGAACCGCCACGGATCGGGCGACCGCGGCGTGATAGTCGTCGGTGGACTGAAGGGCGACCGCGGCGAGTGGCAGGCCGTCAGCAGGATTCATGCTGACCGCCACATCGCCTCCGGTATCGGGCGGAAGGATGGCGGGATGATCGGACATGCCAAGGCGATCGAGAATCCCGGTGAGGGACGAATGGAGGGTTGCAGTGCTCATGGGCGGAAATCTACCAGACGGAGCGGAGGGAACCAAGACGACGACGGCCCGTGTCCAAGGACACGGGCCGTCGGGAGAGCCTGACTTTCTTCTCGGATCAACCGCGTCGGCGGCGTCCGGCCAGCCCGGCGAGCCCGAGAACTGCGAGGACACCCGGGGCGGGGACGACGTTCTGGACGTCGATCGAGACCCCCTCGAGCGTATTGGGGCCACTGATCTTGAAGAATGTGGCCCAATTCGTATCCGAACCCTCGTAGGACGAGAGATCGAAGGTGTACGCGTCATTCACTCGAAACAGGCCTTCTCCGATGAACACACTCGAGGTCCGCTCGGAGGAGGCGTAATCAAAATATTCTCCCTCGGCACCGGGTCCGAATCCGCCGACGAACGCTTCCACCGAGGTGGGCGAGGGGTCGAAGGATGTGTAGGTGACGTTCAAGACGACCTCAGAAGTCGGCGTGCCTTCACCGTAAACGTGGACGTTCAGACCACCGGGGCTGTAGATCCCGCCATCGACGATCTGGGCCCCACCCACGAAATTGAAGACCTGGGACCCGAATTCGAAGGGAGGGGCCGTTGGGAAGTTCGGAGCCGCGAATGCCTCTGAAAACGAATCCCACTGGTAGTAGAGACTGCCAGCGTCCCCACGCCAGGTGGGAACGGAAGGGTTGACGAGATCAGCGTTTGCCACGCCGGAGGTGAGCAGAGCGGTGACGAGAGCGACCGAAAAACAACGCATTGGAGGGCTCCGAGGGAGTCTGTAGGGGTACCGGCGGATGGATCGGGAGATCACGGCGTGACCTCCCCGCATGTCTCTGGTTCGACCGTAGCGGGGCGTTGGATCCAACTCAATCAAATCGTGGGCAGACCAGCATGAATAAACAAGTGTTCCGACGAATCAACGGTTTGGATCGTAGAATTCGGGCCGACTCTCCAAATTCGACTTCCTGATCCTGGATCGACCATGCCCCTCGACCGCGATGGCATCACCCGCAGAGCCGCCTTGGAACTCCAAGACGGCTTTTACGTCAACCTTGGCATCGGCATGCCCACCCTGGTGGCCAATCACGTCCCCGAGGACATGACGGTCTGGCTCCAGTCTGAAAACGGCCTCCTCGGCATGGGCCGGTTCCCCACCGACGCCGAGGTCGACGCCGATCTGATCAATGCGGGGAAGCAGACGGTGACCGGCGTCCCCGGCCACTCGTTCTTCTCGAGCGCTGAAAGCTTCGAAATGATTCGAGGCGGCCATGTCGACCTCGCCATCCTCGGAGCCATGGAGATCAGCCAGGAAGGCGACATCGCCAACTGGATGATCCCCGGCAAGATGGTCAAGG
>CAJWFU010000261.1:0-4527 GCA_913031315.1 uncultured Phycisphaerae bacterium
GACCGAGGCTCCTCCCCGTGCATTCCGACACCCTGATCGCCGCTCCGATCGACCACGACATCTCGATTCCCGAAGGGGACGGCCTCGTCGCCTGGCGAAGCTGGCTCGAGACCTGCATCAAATTCGAGGCCAGCGACCTCATCGTGAAGAGTGGCCAGTCACCCCGGCTCCGAGTTCGCGGCTCCCTCAAGGGGATGCAGATCGAACCCTGCACCATGGACCTCCTCTTCCGGGTGGCCAAGGACGTGCTCGATCCGAATCAATTCGAGTACTTCCGACAGCGAGGCTCGATCGATTTCGCCTACGACTACGACGAACTCCGGCGTTTTCGAGTCAACATGTTCATGGCCCGCGGCAAGCCTTCGGTGGCCGCCCGCCTGATCACCTCGGACATCAAGAAGTTCGAGGATCTGTATCTCCCGAAGAACCTCGGCGACATCGCGATGGCCGCTCAGGGTCTGATCCTCTTCTCGGGGGTGACGGGATCCGGCAAGTCGACTTCGATCGCGTCGATGCTCCAGTACGTGAACGAGCGAAAGCGCGTGCACATCGTGACCATCGAGGATCCGATCGAGTACATCTTCACCGACGACAAGGCGACGATCAATCAGCGCGAGATCGGGATCGACTGCCTGAACTTCAACGACGCCCTTCGAGCCCTGGTGCGAGAAAACCCCGACGTGGTCCTCGTGGGCGAGATGCGTGACTACGAAACGTTCGAAGCCGCCATTCGAGCGGCCGAAACCGGCCACCTGGTCTTCGGAACCATTCACGCATCCAGTGCCTGGCAGACCTTCGGCCGCATCTACGACCTGTTCCCCGAGAACGAGCGGGAGCAGATCCGGAAACTCCTGGCCTACAACCTTCGTGCGATCGTCTATCAGAAGCTGCTCCCGACGCTGCACGCCCACATTCCCCGGATCCCCGCCCTGGAGATCCTGATCAACACGCCTGCGGTGCAGAAGTACATCATCGAGGGCCGGGAGGGCGAACTGCTTCAGGTGATCAAGCAGAGCCTCGACGAAGGCATGCTCGACTTCACCACCGCACTCGTCAAGTTGGTCGAGGATGAGTTCATCCACCAGGATGTCGCCCTCGGCGCCACCCCGAAGCCCGAAGAATTGAAGATGCGCCTCAAGGGCATCTCCTGATCATCCGTTCCGCTCCACCGAGTCGAATCTCCACCGCCCAGTCCGCACCGGACCTCGAGACATGAACGAACCCGTCGCCTTTTTCGCCGCCAACGCCTCCGCGCTCAACCTCGTGGACTTCATCAAGCCTCTGGTGATGCTCGTCGTTCTCGGCGTGTACCTGAGGCTGATCAGCTCGGTCCTTGAAAAGGACCTCCGCTTCTTCAATCACAACGTCGCGCTCTGGAACATCACGTTCCTGGTCTGTGGCTGCCTCGCCCTGGTGGCGGTGCTGATGATCCCCCTGTTCCTGGCCGGCCTGCCGGCCATGATGGCGATTCTCATCGCACCTCTGCTGGCCTACTGGAAGTATCGCAACGACAACGTCGAAAGCGACGCCCAGAAATTCCAGCTCAACTCGATCGGAGTCGGCGACCGCATGGCCGCCCGCAAGCGAAAGGCCGTGCAGCGAGGCGCCGCCGCGATCCTGCTCGACGCCAAGTTGAAGGAACGCCCGGTCCCCGAGGAAGAGGATCCTCTCCGGGAGATCCACCTGGCGATGGAAGATCTGCTTCTGCCCGCCATCGGGGCACGAAGCAGCCGCCTCGAACTCGCGGTCACCAGCAAGGGTGGCAATGCGGCCCAGATCATCGACGGCGTCCGGTACAAGCGGGAGCCGCTCACCAAGGAGATCGCCGCCAGCATCGTGGACTACCTCAAGCAGGCGGCCGGCCTTGACGTCGAAGAACGACGCAAACGCCAGCGGGGCCGCTGCGGCATCAAGGTCCGCGAAGAGGAACGCCGGGTGGCCCTGAACCTCAACACCAGCGGAAGTTCGCAGGGCATCAAGCTGCGAATCGACCTGGACCGGGACGCCCAGCTGCTGCGGGAATTCGACGAAATGGGTTTCGAGCCCGAACAGCTCAAGGTGCTGGCCGCGACCGAAGACGGTGCCTCGCGGCACGGCGTGATACTCGTGGCGGCGGCGCCCGGACAGGGCCTCACCACCGCGCTCACCACCCTGCTCAAGCGTCACGACGCCTACACCTGCAACATCAAGACCCTGGAGCGGGACGTCCAACGCATGGTCGAAGGCGTCGACCACTCCGAGTGGGACCCCGCGGACGCGGAACTCGACTTCCCAACGCAACTCCGCTCGATCATCCGGCGTGGACCGGACATCGTGATGGTCAGTGACCTTCAAGACCCCGCCACCGGAACGCAGGCGGCCCTGGTCGGCCTCGACGGCCCTCTCGTCTACCTCGGCATCCAGACCAAGGACGGCGTCGCCGGCGCGGTCACCGAGTGGTTCCGAGCCGTGGGCGACCTGACGAACGCGGCGAAACCACTGGCCAACGTCGTCGCCTGCCGGACCATGCGCCGACTGTGCCCCGAGTGCAAGTCACCATTCACGCCCAGCGCCGACCAGGCGAAGAAGCTCGGGATCAAGGATCCCGCCAACGTCCAGCTCTTCCGCCAGAGCGGTCGGGTGCAGGTCAAGAACAACAAGATCGAGGAATGCCCCACCTGCCGAGGCACCGGTTTCTTCGGAACGCTCGGCGTGTTCGAAGTCATGCCCATCGATCGTGACGCCCGAAAGCTTCTGGCCGGCGGCGACCTCAAGGGTGCCTACACCCACGCCCGTCGCAGCCTTGGAATGATGCTCATGCAGGAAGCGGCCCTCCGAAAGGTGGCCCGCGGCGAGACGAGCCTCGAAGAGGTCGCCCGCGTCCTGAGCCCCGAGAAGTCCTCGCGTCCGGCCGCCGCGGCCGGCTCGACCAGCTGAACCCGCACCCGACCGCCCCCCGTCGAAACGCTCCCTCGCATCCGCCGGATTGCCAACGATGACACTTGCCATCTCCATCTTGATCGTTCTTCTCGCCACCTACTGGTTCGGCTTCAAGGAAGGTTTCTTCAGCGGGCTGGTCCATCTCGCCTGCGTGATCGCCGCCGGCGCCATGGCCTTCGCCTTCTGGGAACCACTCGCCCACATCATGCTGGGCGGGGCGATGAAGGAGTATGCCTGGGGAGTCTCGCTCCTCACCATCTTCTGCCTTTCCCTCTTCATCTTCCGGCTGGGGGGAAACCTCCTGATTCCGGAACGCCTGAACTTCCCGCATCTCGCCGACATCATCGGTGGTTCGACCACGGGATTCGCCAGCGGTGTCCTCACCGCCGGCATTGGCCTCATCGGCCTTGGCTTCCTTCCGGTCGGAACCCTGGGCGGCGGCTTCGTCCGTACTCAGAGCAACGCCGCCCAGCCCGCCACCAAGAGCTCCATCAGCCCGGTGGTTCTGGCGACCGAAGCGTTCTACGACAACCTGAGCGTCGGGGCATTCGCCCCCCTGACCAATCGCGGCAATCTCGCCACCTCCTACCCCGCCCTTTCCAAGCAGGCCTGGGGACTCCAGCGAGATACCGTGAAGTCGGGCCGAATCGAATTGGCGGCCTCCCCCGACGACTTGACGGTCGGGACCCCGTACGTCGGCGCCTACCCCGGCTCCGACGAGGTCACGGTGGTTCTTCCGCTCACCGTGGATCGAGAGGGATTCCACCGAGGGTCCAACTTCGTGCTGAGCGCGTCCCAGGCCCACCTCGTGGGATCGGGCAGTTCACCGGCCGTGGTCTTCCCGACCGGCTGGCGTGAAGGCGGGCTCAATTACGTCTTCGATGGCATGACCAACTACGCCACCAATGTCCCGGGCGAACAGAAGGTGTCCTTCCTCCTGAGTTTCCCGTCCAGCGGACTCAAGGGCCAGGCGCCGTCCGCCCTGATGTTCAAGGGACTCCGCATCCCCCTCGCCGCCGCCAGCGACGACCTCGCCGTCCTCGACCTCGGTGACGGGGCCAAGGCCACCTTCGATCCGTCCGCCAGGTCCATCCCCGCGAGTTACGTCAAACTCGACAGCCGACTCGGCGTGATTCTGAACCGCAACAGCATGGCCTCCGGCATGCAGGCCCAGAAGAACACCATCACGTTCTCGCCCGGCGCGGACGTGCCCTCTCGAACCAAGGGCTCGGTGAACAAGTCCCTTCGGGTGGACAAGCTCTACCAACTCCCCGGCACGAAGATCGTCAAGCTGGACGTCAGCCGAGGCAAGAGTCCGATCGACATCTGGGGCGACGTTCGAACCAAGGCGGGAAACACGGCCCCACTGATGCTGGTCGACGACCGAGGCAACACCTACCTGCCCATCGGCTGGCTCCACGTCCAGGCCTCGGACAACCTGCTCAACGTGAAGCTCGACGCCCGACGCGGCGTGCCCACCCTCGCGGATCTTCCCCAACTGTCCTCGGCCGGCCGCGACGACCTCGACGTGCTCTTCAGCATTCCGCTCGGCCGACGAATCGTCGCCATCATGGTCGGCGGGGAGACCGTCGGCGTCACGAACGTACT
>CAJWFU010000262.1:0-4507 GCA_913031315.1 uncultured Phycisphaerae bacterium
AGATGCGGCGTTCAGCACGTCTTGGCACGGGGGTTCGAATCCCCCCGGCTCCATTTTCAAATGCCTCGTCACGGGAGATCCCGTGAACAAGACACCCATGTCCCCGAGACGAGGCCAACGAGATCCGCGAGCAGGGATTGGCGACCGCCATTCCTGCTTGGTTACCTCGCAGCCATTCCACCGGATTCCGACGTGGCTTTCGCCTTCATCGGTTCCTGACAATCCGGAAACGCCCGGTGCAGTTCGGATGGGACCCAACTGGGGTCCTGGATGATCGTGATGTGCAAACCGTCACCGTGCCGACCGCGAACCGATGATTGAGCATGAACCTCGGTCGATCGCGAGCCGTGGCCAGCCCTCTTGGAGAGTCTGCCCCACGTTCCGATTGTTCGAAAACCGCCCGCTGAGGCATCAGAAACGCTTTTTTGTGACTTTTCCCTGAATTGATGGTCGGTCGAGGCCCTGAATTTCGTAGATCGACCGGGGACACTCACACATGAGCCGGAACACTTCATCCCAAACCGCCGCTCAAGCCTCACTGACCGATTGGTCAATGGTGCTCGATAGCGGGCAAGTCGAATCTCCGACCCGTCAGGCCTCGCTTGATCGGCTCGTTCGGCGGTACTGGGGCTCCATGCTCGCCAAAGCCAAGGCATCCGGCCTTTCCGAACACGACTCCCATGATGCGGTTCAAGGCTTCGTGGCAGACGTGTTGCTGGAACGAAACCTTTCCGGCTCGGCCGACCCGGACCGAGGTCGGTTTCGAGGTCTCTTGTCGCAATCGCTCAGCAACTACCTGCGAGATCGGCATCGACACGACCGAGCCGCCAAGCGACACCCGACCACCGGACGAGTCCTTTCCATCGAAACGGCAGACCAATCCGCAACCAATCGACCAATCGACCCCGAGTCCGCTTTCACCCGCCATTGGGTGGCGACCGTGCTTCGAAACTCGGTCAAGCGGGTTCGGGACGACTTCGAGTCCGGAGGAAGAGAGATCGAATGGCGAGTTCTTGAAGCCCGCCTGATCCGTCCGATGATCGATGGGGCCAGTCCCGTTCCCTACCAGGCTCTGGTGGAGGAACTGCAGCTTCGAGGACTCCCTCAGGCCGCCGCCTATCTGGTCAATGGAAAACGCGCCCTCGGACGAGCCATCCTCGACGAGATCGGCCACACGGTTCGTGACCCCGCTCTGGTCGAAGATGAGATTCGCGAACTCCTGCAACTTCTGGAGACTTCAAACCGATGACCGAAGTCCATCCTCAAAATGAAACCGACGCCGGAGCGGCCGATCCATTATCCGCTTCCCTTCGTTGGGCCTTGGCATTCGGTACCGAACCGGATCGAAGTCCGCTCGACTGGATGGCGATCGAACTTGATCCTCACGCCAATGACGCGGCGGATGCCATCACTCGAGCGGATGAAGATCTTGAAGTCGATCTCGGGCGACTTCATCTGCTCAAGAGCGGCTTCAAGACGCTGCGAGTCGGCAGTGAGGACCCGGGCGATCGTCGACTCGCCGCCCGGTTCTACGCCGCCACCATCGCCGCCGGCGTGGTACGTCATCGGCGCTGGATCACGAACCAACGACCGGCGCGAGCTCTGGCCGCGATCCAGGACCTTCGAAACGATGAGTCGATGCCAGCCTCGTTGCGAGCTCTGGCATCCTCCGCGGTGCAAGAGACCGAGACCCACGTGATCTACGAGCCGGCCCGGGAATGACGGGATGACTCGGCATCAGACTCCTCACCGACGCTCTTCTCCCCGCCCGTCGGCGTCGTGGCGATCGGCAGATCAATGCGAAATGTGGTCCCGCTCCCCAGAGTGGACTCCACGCTGATTCGTCCGCCGGCCCCTTTCACCGCGGTGTAGACCGTGACCAGGCCAAGCCCGGTTCCCCGTCCGGATGGCTTGGTACTGAAGAAGGGTTCGAAGATTCGTTCTTCCACGGCCTTCGACATCCCGGTCCCATTGTCATCGACGAATATGGACACCCCGCCATCGGCTCGGTCGGCTTCAAAGGCACCTTTGAACGGCACCCTTTCAGCGTTGGAAACCCTGATGCGGAGGGAACCCCCGACCGGCATGCTGTCCCGAGCATTGGCCGCGAGGCACATGAGCATCTGTTCCATTCGAATTGGATCGATTCGAATGCGAGCGGTCGAGGTCCCCGGTTCCAACACCACCTTGATCGCCTGGCCGACCACCTGCTCAAGTCCTGACCTCATTCCTTCGATGAATTCCTCGGGACGAATCGTTTCCGGCCTGCCTTCACGGCTCTGACTGAATTCCAAAAGCCTGCGGAGGAGATCTGAAGACTGTGCGATCGCCCGATCGGCGTTGTCGAGGTTCGACAACGCCGTCTGCCGCATGGGGTCGCCGGACTCGAGGCCGAGACGCGACAAATCGAGCGACCCTCCGAGGACGGTCAGAATGTTGTTGAAATCATGAGCGACGCCACCGGCCATCCGCTGCATCGCCATCATCTGCCCGGAATGAAGACCGTTCGTCTCCTTCTGTGATCGGAGCATCGCCGCGGCAAGTTGGCGAACAAGGATGCTGGCCAGGCCGACTTCGATCGAAGTGGGATGCGGCGGTTCCTCTTGGAAGTCAAAACGCAGAAGACCCAGGGTCCGCCCATCCAAGATGATCGGATGAGCAAGGACCGACCGAACACCCTCAGCTTCGAAGACCACCCGCTCGACTTCCGGAAGATCGGCGACTTGATTGCGGATCGGCTCCCTCGATTGGAGCGAACCGGCCCAGCCTCCAGAGTCATCGGCCCACTCGAATCGAGCCCAGCCATGGGCTCCAGACCGGAGATCGGAACCTACAGCGATCCATTCCTGCGATTTTGAACAGAGGTACCGGCCGTGCTTCTGGGGCTCGACATCGAAATGAGAGATCCTTCGGGCCCCCATGATCGCCCCCAGAGTCGCCAGCACCTCTGACAACGTGGTTCGCCAATCCGATGCCAGTACCAACTTTTCAGACACGGTGGCCACGCCGTCGATGACGGTCCGAACCCGGGTCGGATCCTTCTCGGCCACCAGATCTTCGTGTTGGGAAGTGGAACCACTCATCACTCTCGAAGATACTTCGAGCCAGCCCTGCCATCCTCCCGATCTCGGGAAGGCAGGTACATCGGCGACAAGTAGGGGTATATACCCCATGGCCGAGGCCTGATTCAGGTCCTGAAAAGCTCGTCTCGCGGTCAATCTCCGGCCATCGAGCCCTCTGCATCAAGGATGAAGTCGACCTGTGTCCGACCCAACAGGGTTCCTGTGGCAAATGCGATATCGACCAACGCAATCTGATAATCGGCGAGTGATCTGACCTCTCGGCTCTGGGCGTCGGCCAATCGACTCTGGGCGTCGAGAACATCGGTCGAAGTTCTCAGTCCCACGTCGAATTGACGCTGCTCCCCCGCCACCGTTCGGGCGGCGAGCACGGTTTCGAGACGAGCGGCCAGAATGGACTGCCATGACTGCCGAAGCCGGTCAACGGAGTCATAGACTTCCGAACGAATCGCCAGGCTTCGCGCAGATCGGGTCGCCAGCCGCTGCACCCGCTGAAGTACAGCCGCCGACAATCGACTTTCTCGAATCTCGTTTCCAATCGGAATTTCACCGTTCACTCCGATTCGATGGCTGTCGGAATCACCGAGGGCCGAATACGCAGAGCCGAAGCCGGTGTCATCACCCTGGATGGAATATCGATAGTCGAACGCGAACACCGGAAGCGCTTCGTTCCTCCGCAGGTCGACGTTCATGGCATCGATCGCCACCTGAAGTTCGAGCTCCAACATCTCCATGCGGTTCTCCACCGCTTCCTCGGCAAGAACCGAAGCGTCGAGTTCGATTCGCAAGGGATTCGGCTCGGTCGCGGGTTCCAGCCCCACGCCGTCAGCCAGCGGAAGGCCTGGGACGTTCATGATTCGCTTGACGACCCGTTGCTGTCGGCGGAGATCTCCATCCGCGCGAATGATCGACTCCAAAGTCCTCCCGACCCCGCTGCGGGCGCGGATGACCTCGATCTCTGGAATATCTCCCGCGGCGACTCGGCGCTGAGCTCGCTCCATTTGCGACACCGCCAGTTCATACTGACTCTTCCGGACTTCGAGCTCCCGCCACGCCGCGAAGAGATTCCAGTACGCCCGGTCCGAATCCGCGAGGATCCGCGTTGCGGCAAGCTTCAGTCTTGCATCCGCGATGTCGCGATTCCAACCCGCAATCCGGATCGACGCGGTGTTGGCATCGAGACCGGCGCCCCGCAGCAGCGGTTGTGCGATGGAGAACCGGACATTCGACTGCCAGGGTTCACGCTCGCCCAGGAGATTCGCGGCATTTCCAAGGTCGGTCCGGGTCGCGAGCGTGTCCAGTGTGATGTCACCACCGGTCGCCAACGGAAGTCTCAGCCCCGTGAGGAATTCATCGCTGCTGGTGGGATCCCCCTGCTCGAGATTGGTCGCGACCCCCTGGTCGTTACGGGTGTACCCCGCGAAGAA
>CAJWFU010000263.1:0-4505 GCA_913031315.1 uncultured Phycisphaerae bacterium
CCGCCGGTGTCGCTCCCGATGGCGGCATCCACGCAGTCGGCGGCGACCGAGGCGGCACTGCCGCCGCTGGATCCGCCGGGAACCCGGTCCAACGCGTGGGGATTGCGTACCGGACCCCAGGCGCAACGCTCGCTGGAGGATCCCATCGCGAACTCGTCCATGTTCGTCTTGCCGACGATCACGGCTCCCGCCGCCCGAAGCCGTTGGACCACGGTCGCATCAAACGGTGAGCGGTAATCGGCGAGCATCTTCGAACTGCAGGTCGTCCGACCTGCGGTGGTGCAGATGTTGTCCTTGACGGCAATGATCGCGCCGGCCAGCGGCCCGGGGTCACGTCCGGCCTGAATCGCCTCGTCGACGCGATCCGCATCGGCCAGGGCGGTCTCGGCAAGTGTCTCGTGGAAGGCGTTCAGATCACCGTTCATCCGGTCGATCGCCTGCAGCGATCGTTCGGTTCGCTCCCGCGCGGAATGACGGCCGCTCTTCACGCCCTCAACGCGGGCGAGGAGGTCGTCGGTGGGGTCCATGATTGGTGCGTGGTGGGTCATGATTCGGCGCTCAGGCGCCACCCTCCCCGAGAACCTTGGGAACGGCGATGAAGTCGCCCTCGGTGGCGGGGGCGAGATCAAGCAGGACGGCGCGGTCGAGCGCCGGCCCCGGTTCGTCTTCAGCCAGGCGATTGACGATCTCATGGGGCCGAGGCATCGGCTCCACCCCTTCGACGTCGAGGGTGGCCAGGGTCGCCACGTGGTCGAGAATGATGGTCAGATCATTCTGGGCGGCCTTGAGGTCCTCGGGGTCGAGAGCCAGGCGGGAAAGGACGGCGACTCGGGCCACATCTTCCAGCGAAGGTGTGTTCCCGGTCTCGGAATTCGAATCGTTGGCGGACATCCCGCGAAGCCTACACCCACGGGACGGGTTCGGAGAAGCCCGGGCAGGTAGGATCTCCGACTCTTCATTCGCTTGATCACCTCGATCGGGAGTCTTGCATGACCGCTGGATTCGACCCCGGATCGCCTATCCGGGAGCCAGAGACTGATTCCAAGGCCGCAGATCCGCCCCCCACGGGGAAAGGATCAGGTCGCCGGTATCCGGTGGTCGCGGTGTTCTTTCGAATCTTTGTGAGTGTGTTGGTGCTGTCCGCCGGGGTGGGGGTGGGGGTGATGCTCACCGTCACGGCCCCGGTGCCCAAGACCGCGGACATGTCCAATCAGGCGACCCCGGTGGTGACGATCAAGACTGGAATCGAGCCGATCGCCCGTCGTTGGCGTGGCTTTGGAACGATGAAGCCCGCGATCAATGCGATGGTGCCCTCCAGGGTGGCATCAACCGTGGTCGAAGTGCCGGATCTGCTCGAGGTGGGGGTTCCGGTCGTGGCTGGACAGCTTCTGGTCCGTCTGGACGCCGAGGACTACCAGCGACAGGCCGAGGCTGCCGGCGAGCGGCTGGTCCAGATCGATGCCGAAATCGATCGCCTGGACACGGAATACGCCGCATCGCGGGATCGACTCACGATCGCGGAGCGGGAGGGGGAACTGGCGGCCAGTGATCTTCAGCGGGTCCGGGAAGCGGGTGCCAAGGGCGCTGCTCTGCCGAGGGAGATCGACGCGGCCGAGCAGCAGGTTCTCTCCGTTCGTCGGGGACTGGTCGCCATCCAGGAGCTCATCGACACGTTGCCCGTGAAGCGACGGATTCTTTCGGCCCAGCGAGACCAGTTGGTGAGTGATCAGAGGATCGCCGAATCGCAGGTTGCTCGCTGTGAGATCGTGGCCCCTTTCGACGGCGTCGTCGCGGCGGTGCTGGTCGAGGTCGGCGAACAGGTCGGGCCGGGTTCTCCGGTCGTACGGATCTTCGATCCGTCGAGGATAGAACTGCCGCTTCGGATCCCCGCCTCGGCCCGAGGTCGAGTCGCGGTCGGCGACGAGGTGGTGGTCACGCGAACGGTGGGAAATCGACCGATTGAAGCCGTGGTGACTCGTCTCTCGCCCGAAGATGACGCGGGCAGTCGGACGATGACGGTCTTCGTCGAGCTCGACTCCGCCGATGGCAAGGTGGTCCCCGGACTCTTCGTCCGGGGCGAAGTCGTGGAATCCGATCTGACGCCCCGTTCGGTCGTGCCGCGGCGTTCGGTCGCCAACCAGCGAGTGATGCTCGTGGAAGATGGCCGGATCGCCTTCCAGAAGGTTCGCACGCTGTTCTCGCTGAGTGGCGAGCGAGCATCGACCGGGCTTGCGGATGAGCAGTGGTTGGTACTCGAATCGACGTTGCCGGCCGACGCCGAGGTGGTCGTGGACGGCGCACGTGATCTCAAGGAGGGCGTGTCCGTGACGCCACGGAGTCCCGTGAATCCCGAATCGGCCACGGGAGAGGAATCGGCCTCGTGAGTCTTCCCTCCTTCGGCGCCCGCCAACCGGTTCCGGCCAACCTCCTGATGATGGTCCTGATCATCGGGGGCATCTGGTCCGGAATGACCGTGCGTCGCGAGTTCTTCCCGGAGATCGATCCGGAAGCCGCCCGGGTTGAATTGATCTACCCGGGTGCCACGCCCAAGGAACTCGAAGAGTCGATGGCCCGCAAGGTCGAAGACGCGGTCGGCACCATCGATGAAGTCCGACGAATCGAGACCACGGTCACCGAGGGTGCCGGGGTCATCGTGGTGAAATTCGAGGAGGGCACGGACGTCGCCGAGGGCGTGTCCGACGTGGAACGAGCGATCGAACGGCTTGCTGATCTGCCGGAGGAGGCGGATCGGATACGAGTTCTCGAGTTCGAGCCCAATCTCCCGGTGGTGATCGTCACGCTCTTCGGAGACGTCGACGAACGAGTCTTGAAGCGTGGGTTGCGACGTATCGCCGACGACCTCGATTCCCTGCCCGGTATGGGCGCCCTGCAGATATCGGGTATTCGGGACTACGAGATCCGGGTCGAGGTCGATCCTGAACGGCTGGTGGAATACGGAATCGCGATCACCGAGGTTTCGGCCGCGATTCAAGCCTGGATGCTCGAACTCCCAAGTGGAACCGTGCGGGGTCGAGGCGGAAACATCAGCGTTCGAACCATGGGGGTCGAGGAACGGGCGGATGCCGTCCGCTCGATCGTGGTTCGCGCGCTCCCGACCGGAGAGACGATTCGGGTCCAGGACATCGCTTCGCTCGAAGACGGTTTCGTGGACACACCGGTGGAGGAACGTTTCGTCGGGAGCCCGGCCGCAAGCATCACCATCTACAAGACCGGCCGGCAGGACGCGGTGCAGATCGCCCGCATGGGGTACGCCTACGTCGCCGGCCGAAAGGGGGAGGCCTTCCCCGGGCCCATCTGGTCGTCGTGGTTCGGCGATGCTCGCTGGGAGGCCTACCAGCTCGGGCTGAACTGCTCGGAGCCGCTGCCGGCCGATCTGGTGGTCCACAACGACCTGTCGCGATTCATCCAGGGGAGGCTCGAACTGCTTTCCCGGAATGCCCTGCAAGGAGCGGTGCTCGTCTTCATCGCGTTGCTGCGGGTGTTGAATCTCCGGGTCGCGTTCTGGGTGATGATCGGTCTGTTCACCGCCATCTGCGGGACGCTGCTGGTCATGCAGGCGATCGGCGTCACCCTCAATCTGCTCACCATGTTCGGGCTCCTGGTCACCCTCGGGATGCTGACCGACGATGCGATCGTGGTGGCGGAGAACATCGCGGCTCGAGGTCAACGGGGGGAATCCCCGGTTGAAGCCGCGGTGAAGGGTGGGGAACAGGTCTTCTGGCCGGTGGTCGGCACCGTACTCACCACGATCGTCGCCTTCATGCCGCTGATCTTCCTCCGCGGCAACATGGGGAAACTCCTCGGTGCGCTGCCGATGGTGGTGTTCTGCGCGTTGTTGATCAGTCTTCTCGAATCCATGCTCATCCTGCCATCGCACATGGTCCATGCGCTCCGTGGCATCGCGAACAGCAAAGGGGGCGGGGTCTTCGGGGCGGCAGACCGCTTCGCCGCCTGGCGGGACGCGAACATCGTCGCTCCGCTCATTCGTGGGTACGGGCGACTGGCGGCCCTCAGCGTCCGGTTCCGGTGGATCGCCACCTCGATCGCACTGGCCGTGCTCATCGCCTCGATCGGGATGGTCACCGGAGGTCGAGTCGAATTCGTCTTCCTTCCGGTGGATGACGCGGAGAACGTGGTGGTCGATCTTCGAATGCCCTCGGGCACGGAACTGGAGTCGACCCGTCGGGTCGCTCGCAGAATCGAGGACGCCGCCCGTTCCCAGAGCGAAGTGATCTACACCAGCCTGACGGTGGGGCAGAGTTTCGACGTCAACACCGGGCTTGCGGATCCCGCGTCGACCTCGATCGCGCAGATCTTCTTCGAACTCTCCCCGATCGAAGATCGGGATCGGCCCAGTCCCGAGATCATCGACGCGATTCGAAAGGCGGCGGGAGACCTCTCGGAAGTGGAGCGGGTTTCCTGGCGGGAGATCGACGGGGGACCGGGAGGGGCTTCGATCACCTTCGAGATCGCGGGCGACGACG
>CAJWFU010000264.1:0-4493 GCA_913031315.1 uncultured Phycisphaerae bacterium
CGGAATGCACGACGACGATTCGCCTGCCTCTGAAGAAGTCACTCGGTCGAGCGGCACCGACTTCGGCGGCAAGATGACGAGACACCTGAAAAGCCGCCTCCAGCGTCGCCCCTCCGGAGCCGACCCGCCGTCCGCCGGGATCCGGCACCACCAGGAGATCCCGGGCTGCGATCAGTCCATCCTCCACCATCCGCCCGACCGCATGCCGGTAGATCACCGCCTGTCGGGAATCCGAAGCCGTCAGCACCAGGAGATCAAAGGGAAGCGGATCTTGGAAGACCTTCATGTGCTCGATGCTACCCGTTGAGTCTGCATCCTCCAGTGGGTTCCCCGTATCCTGTGAAATCCCGATCTTCGGAACCAATCGTGAAAACCTTCGCTCAGGCCCTTGATCTCGTCGACGACCCCCTCCGCATCGCGGAATACGAACGCCATCATCACCAGGCGTGGCCGGAAGTGATTCGAGGACTCCGTTCGATCGGAATCCTGAATCTGCGGATCTGGAGGACGGGCAATCGACTCTTCATGATCTTCGAGGCCCCCGAGGACTTCGATCCGGATCGTGATTACCAGTCGTACACCGAAGATCCCAGATGCCGGGCCTGGGATGAACTGATGCGGGAATACCAACAGCGTGTTCCCACCGCCGATCCCACGGATGGTGGATGGTGGACACCCATGACCGAGGTCTTCAACCTCGAGGAGCAGGATGGATGACTGATCAGACCCCCCCCTCAGACGATCCCCGTCCGCTGATCTCCGCCCGAGGCTCCGCACGACGCCCCCTGCTCGGACGCGGGCTTCTGATCGCGGGAATATTCCTCGCCGTGGCCGGCGTGGTGATGGCGGCCATCGCGCCCTGGGCGGAACTCTCCGAACTCCGGACCAACATGCAGAAACGGGTGGCGGACCAGAAGCCGATGCGTTTCGTGGTGCCGGGAAAGGCCACCTTCGATCTTCCCGAGGGACGGATCTTCGTGGCCTATCTCACGGACACCGAGTTCGACGGCACCCGATATCTCGCCTCCTCGGAATTGATCTTCGAACTCACCGTCACCGACGCCGACGGTCAGTTGCTGGCCATCGAGTACGAAACCACCCAGCGAGCGAACCTGCCTTCATCCAGACCCGGAAGGCCATCGACGGCGGTGCTGGTCGGCGCGGTGACGATCCCCACACCGGGTTCCTACGACATCTCACTGGTGCTCGGTGAAAACGAGTCCAGTTCCGCGGTTTCCGACGTCTTCGTGGTCGAGGAAGACGAAATCGAAATGTTGAATTCCGCATTCCAACCGGTGCTGGCCGCCTTCTGCGGCCTTGGCGGAGGAGGCTTCCTGTCGCTGCTCGGCGGGGTCACCATCTGGCTCGAAAAGCGATCCCGGGCGGCTTCACTGATCCGATTCGAGAATCAGTGATGTCGCCAGAATCGTCGCGGGATGATGCGCCTTGATTCCTCCAAGATCCGCACATTGATGACGACAGCTGGTTCCAGCCGCCGCCAGTGCCTCCGGCGGCGCGGCCTCGAGGCGATCCCCCAGCGACTGCCGGAAGATCGTCCGGGTGAGGGTCGCATTCTCGCGGCGGTATCCGAACGAACCGGCCAGCCCGCAGCACCCGGAATCCAATACCTCCGCGTCGACCGCACCCAGCCGACCGAACAGAGACGCCATCTGGCTCCGTTCGACCTTCGCGTGGCAGTGCGGGTGCACGACCAGACCATCGACGAATCGAAACCCGGGTCTTCGAGGATGATCCGCCCAGGAACTTTCGAGGAAACCCTCCAGCGACATCGCCGCCGATGCGATGCGAGCCGTGATCTCGACCGGCACGTCAGAGACGAGTTCCCGCCACTCTTCCTGCAGGGCGGAAAGACAGGAGGGCTCGAGCACCACGAGGGCCGACGCACCGAGGGCCTCGAGATCGTCCCGCAAGGCGGGGGCTGATCGCTCCACCAGCACCCGTGCTTCGGAGAGCATGCCGGAAGAGATCTGGGGGCGACCGCAACAGCCCCGCAGACTCAGACGTCGAACCCGCCAGCCGAAGGCATCAAGGACCCGCGTCGCATCTTCGATGATGCCCGGCTCGAGTCCACGAGTGAAACAGTCATCAAGCAGGGCCACCACCGGCGCATCCGGATCCGCGAACCGGTCCCGGGAGGCCGCCGGAGGACGGGCTGCCGGCAGTGGCAACGGACGAGTGGGATCGAGATCGAGCAGTTTCGCGGCCACCAGGGCCGCCCCCGGAACGGATCCCAACCACCGGGCGATCCCTCTGGTGGATGCCGCCCGTCGTACGTGCAGTCCCGCCCGACCGAGGATCCGTTCGCGAAAAGATGGCGATCGATCACCTCGAGCCTGCGCCTGATGCTCGGCCTTGAGTTTCCCGAGATCGACGTTGCTTGGACATTCATGCCGACAGGCTTTGCAGGAGAGACACGGAGCCAATGCCTCGGAGACGTCGGGCCGACCCCATTCCGGACCCTCTGCATCTGCCGAGAGACGGCCTCCAAGGGCGAGCCGGAGCGCGTTGGCCCGACCGCGGGTCGAATGAGTCTCATCGAGCAACGCTCGATAGCTGGGACACATCGCACCGCCTTCGTGACGCCGACACAGTCCATTGCCGTTGCACGCTCGAGCCATCTCGAGGGGGCCGCCATCATCCCAACGAAAATGAAGTGGCCCGGGATCGACCTGATGGCGTTCATGATCGGCCCGAAGATTCTCCAGTGGGTCTCTGGCGGTCACCTTGTTTCCGGGATTCAGGATGCCATCCGGATCGAACAGATTCTTCACCGCCACCAGGGCTTCCACGATCCGGGGGCCGTACATCCTCGACACCAGATCGCCCCGAATGCGACCATCACCATGCTCTCCGGAAATGGAGCCTCCGTGCTCAAGAACGAGATCGAGGGTCTGCATTCGAAGTTGTTGAAAACCGGCACGATCCGAGGCGCTTCCGAGATCGATTCGAGGTCGGACGTGGAGCAGCCCCACCGACGCGTGGGCGTAGAACACACCACTCCAGCCATGACTCCGGATCAAGGCGTCGAAGGCACGCTGGAATTCCGCCAGTCTTTCAAGGGGTACGCCGCAGTCCTCGAGACCGGCCATGGGAATTCGATCGCCGTCCGGCTTGGAGATCAGTCCCAGGCCAGTGGTTCGAATCGCCCAGGTACGAGCCTGCGCTTCCGGATCGGTGACCAGGTGGCAGACGCCCCCATCCAGTCCGACCTCACGCATCGCACCCTCGGCCCGACGTCGAGCCTCGTCCAAGTCACCGGCGTGGAACTCGATCATCAACACGGCACCCGGCCGCCGACCTTCCACCGTCGGAAGCAGGCCCACGTCCCGGGCGAAGACCGGCTGAGCCGCCGCCGCCTCGATGATGAAGGCATCCATCAATTCCACTGCGACCGGTCCGGTCGCCACCAGATCGGCCACCCGATCACAGGCGGCGGACACCGTTTCGAAACCCGCCACCAGAAGCACCTTGGCCCCCGGGGCCCGGACCAGCCTCATCGTCGCCTCCGCGGTCACCGCGAGCGTGCCCTCGGTTCCCGCGAGGAATCGTCCAAGATCGACGCGTCCGTCGCCACGTTCCAATCGTTGAAGCACGTCATCCAGTCGGAATCCTCCGACATTCCGGGGCACCACCGGAAAACGAGATCGAATCTCGCCTGCCAACGGCCGGACGATCGATGCCAGGCCGCTCGCAAGTCGGGTCGGGTGATCATCCGCTTCGGATTTGGGATCGACCGGACCGAATCGAAGCCGCGTCCCGTCGGCGAGCACGCCATCGATCTCCACGACGTGTTCATCGGTCATTCCGTGGATCAGCGAACGTGCGCCGGCGGATGCATTTCCGATCATCCCACCGATCGTGGCGTGGGTCGAAGTGGAAACGTCGGGTCCGACCGAGAGCCCCCATGGCTCGACCGCACGCCGGAGGTCGTCGAGCACCACGCCGGGCTCGACCCGGGCGACCATTCCGTCCGGGTCGATCTCGAGAATCCGATGGAGGTGGGCCGAGCAGTCGACGATCACCGCTTCCCCGACCGTCTGTCCCGCCAGACTGGTTCCAGCCCCGCGGGGAATGAGCGGGATTCCTTTGGAGCCGCACCAACCGACGAGCGTTTCGAGGTCATCGGAATCCCTGGGCGACACCACCGCGATCGGCGTGACGTCATAGGGCGATGCGTCCGCCGCATAGAGCCCTCGATCCAACGCCCCCAGGCGAACCTCCCCGCGCACCGCATCGGAGAGCCCACGCAGTGAACTCGGCGCTTCTTGAAGCACCGGCAGTCGCACGATCGGCTGGTCATCACTGGCCATGACGCGATGCTAGCCGAGCCGGCGGTCCTTGCGTCGGCGAAACATCGAGACGAATACGAACGACGCCCCGCCGTGAAGCGGGGCGTCTGAAGCCACCAACCGGACTTGAACCGGTGACCTAAGCTTTACGAAAGCTTCGCTCTACCAACTGAGCTATGGTGG
>CAJWFU010000265.1:0-4491 GCA_913031315.1 uncultured Phycisphaerae bacterium
ACTCGTCAGGTCAGCTCGTCGTGAGTTGCGGACCGACTCTCACGGCCTTCCTAATTCACTCGGGAAACCGCATGCACCGTAGTCCTGAATCCGCCCCTTTGGGCACAGCCTCCGCTTCCTCTGACTTTTCGAAGGCCGAAATGCCTGCAGGAATGGCCGGACGGCCTCCTCAGGGCTCCGGCGACAGCCGAGGTGGCGAAGGACGTGGCCCCAGTGGCCCGACCGGCCCCGGCGGTTCTGGTGGTGCAGGTGGTTCGGGTGGCGCCGGTGGTGACGGTGGTTTCCGTGGTCGCAAGATCACGACCTGTTCGTTCTGTGGGAAGACCTCCCGGGAGGTCGGACCCATGGTCGAGGGACCGGGGGACGTCTATATCTGCACGAACTGCACGGACCTCTGCCAGAACATCTTCCGCCAGGAGCGACGACGAGTCGATCGAGGGCGTCCGCTCTTCAGTTCGATTCCAACTCCCAGGCAGCTTCGGGAGTTCCTTGACCAGTACGTGATCGGGCAGGATCGCGCCAAGAGATCGCTCGCGGTCGCCGTCCACACCCACTACAAGCGACTGATGCATGCGGAGAACGAGGAGTCGGAAGTCGAACTCGACAAGTCCAACGTCCTGCTCATCGGGCACACCGGCACCGGCAAGACGCTTTTGGCACGGACGCTCGCCCGGATTCTGAACGTGCCCTTCGCGATCGGCGATGCGACGACACTGACCGAAGCCGGATACGTGGGCGAAGACGTTGAAAACCTGCTGCTCAAATTGCTTCAGGCCGCGGATTACGATCTCGAAACCGCCCAGCGAGGCATCATCTACATCGATGAGATCGACAAGATCGGCAAGACGAGCAGCAACGTCTCGATCACCCGGGACGTCTCGGGCGAAGGCGTTCAGCAGTCTCTGCTGAAGATGCTCGAAGGAACCGTCGCCAATGTTCCGCCCCAGGGCGGCCGGAAGCATCCCGAGCAGCAGTACATTCAACTGGACACCTCGAACGTCCTGTTCGTCTGCGGCGGATCGTTCGTCGGACTCGAAGACATCATTCGCAAGCGACTGGGAGCGAGCCGCATCGGTTTTGCCGGCGGAGGAACCACTCGGATCGGCGAAGGTGATCCGGTGCTCACCAGCGTGGTCCCCGAGGACATTCTCGAATTCGGGCTCATCCCCGAACTCGTGGGTCGTCTCCCGATCGTCTGCCCGCTCGAACCCCTCGACCGTTCCGCGATGGTGCAGATCCTCACCGAACCCAAGAATGCGATCGTCAAGCAGTATCAGCACCTGTTCTCGCTTGAGAACGCCGCCCTTGACTTCACCGATGGAGCCCTCGATCTCATCGCCGAGCGAGCGATGAAGCGGGATACCGGTGCTCGGGCCCTTCGAGCCGTGATGGACGAGCTGATGGTGGATCTGCTTTACGATCTGCCGGATGAGGCCAACGAGGGCGTGACCTACGTCCTCGATGAGGAGGCGGTTGAAAACGGCCCTTCCCTCGAGGGCATGGCCCGTCGGAGCAAGGAGTCCGCGTGACCCCGAATCGCCGGGCGGCCCATTCGGCCCTCCTCGCGGAACTCGACGATTCCTCCTCGGGTCGGATGCTCGATCCCCTCGAATACTTCGTGGAGACCGCGTGGCGTCATCTGGCACCGACCGGCGTGAGTTGGCTGGGGTTCTATCGCTGGGATCCGGCAGCGGATTCCCTCGTCCTGGCCGCTCGTCGGGACCGCCCGGCCTGTTCGCCGATCGGACTCCATGGAGTCTGCGGTCAGTCGCTCACGCTGGGGCGAACCCGGATCGTGGCCGATGTCGGGGAGCTCGGGTCCGATTATGTCGCCTGTGATGCTCGGGATCGCTCGGAAATCGTGATCCCGGCGGTTTGGGGGACTCCAGGGGCTCACCCCGCGAACCTGGTTCTTGATCTGGACAGTTTCGAGCCTGCCGGCTTCGATGACGACGACGACCGGGCCCTTCGAGAGGCCCTTGCGCGGGCCCGAATCACACCCGTCGCCCAGGGCTCGGCCTGCCACGGTCCGCTTCTTCCGCAATGATTTCGATGAACCACCGCGGATCCGGAGGGTAAAGGCCTTGCCGATCGCAGGCCATCCCCTATACTGCTCGGCTCACTTCAGGAGTCCGTCCATGCCCCGTCGATGCCATTTCCTTGGAACCGGTACCCGTTCAGGTCACAAGAAGACCTATCGTGGTCGAGCGAAGTATCTCGGCGGCGTCGGTATCAAGATCACTTCGGTGACCAAGAGAACCTTCAAGCCCAACCTCCAGAAGGTTCGTTGCATGATCGACGGCGCACCCCGCAAGGTGTACGCCTCGACCAAGGCCATCCGCATGGGCCTGGTGGTCAAGCCCGCCAAGCGCAAGTACACCTACACGCGAGATCAAAAGGCAGCAGCTGCGGCTGAAGCCTGATCAAGCGGGGTTTATCCGGCATCTCCTTCCTCTGACGGACCCTTTCGCGGGCCCCTGAGGTGGTTTTGTTCGGGTATTTTGCTTTCCCCCGATTTTTCCGCTTGATTGCGGACTCCAGGGCGGTATTCTTCGTCGTTCCTCGGAGGCATCTCCGATCTTGGTCCCCTCGTGGGCAGATCGTCAACCTCCCGCCGCCGAGAACAACGCCACGGCCCCCCGGCCACGACCTCGTCCCACTTTATGAGCCGGACAGGTCAGCCGAACCGAGGCGTCCCGAAGTTCCGACATTCAGTATCACGGAGATTCCTGGCGATCGCCGGAATTTCAGAACCGCCCGTCGTTCCACGCGACGGTGAGGTTCGGTTCGTGGCGAGATCGACCGGTTTCACCCCTGGTCGGCTTGCGGCGAATGGTGGTTTCATTCGTCTGATTCTCCTCTCCTGTCCTCCAGCGAATTCCCCGGCAACCGTGACTGGCTCTTCCTTTTCGAACGATCGCGAACGCGTCCTCGAAGCCACCGACCTGGTGGCGGTGATCGGTGAGCAACTCCGCCTGGAACCGAAAGGGACCGAGTACGTCGGGGTCTGCCCCTTCCATGACGACAGCCGGCCCTCCATGTGCGTGGTGCCCCAGAAGGGCTTCTACCATTGCTTCGCTTGCGGAGCCCATGGCAATGCGATCGACTTTCTCATCAACTACCACCGGATCGAATTCCGGGAGGCGTTGGAGAATCTAGCCACTCGAGCGGGCATCGAACTGACTCGCGGCCCTCGTCGCGACGAAGGCGAGGTCACTCGCCGCACCCAGGTGCTCCGGGCCAACAAACTCGCGGCCGGTTTCTTCGCCAGAATGCTGGCGGCCGATGAGGGTGCGGCTGGTCGGGAGATCCTCAAGGATCGCGGGATCACGCCGGAGCTGGCAGAGACATTCGGTCTCGGCGTGGCGCCCGATGCCTGGTCGACGCTGGCGGACAAGGTCGCCGCGGCCGTGGAATCCTCTCGCGAAGTCGACGGAGAGACGGTGCCCCCCGGCGACATGTTCGAGGCCGCCGGCCTGCTCCGGACATCGTCTCGCGGAACCCTGATCGACAATTTCAGGAACCGGCTGATCTTTCCCATTCGAGATGAACTCGGACGCCCGATCGCATTCGGCGCGAGGAAGATCGACCCCGAAGACGAACCGAAATACCTCAACAGCCCGGAGTCGGAGATCTTCCACAAGGGAAAGGTCCTCTACGGACTCGACCTGGCCAGCCGCAGCATCGCTCGCGCCCGAACCGCCATCGTGTGCGAGGGCTATACCGATGTGATCGCGCTGCACGGCTTCGGTTTCACCAACGCGGTCGCCACCCTGGGGACCGCACTCACCCGCGAACACGCGGACCGTCTGTCCCGCTTCTGCGACACGGTCATCCTTCTCTTCGATGGTGACACCGCGGGTCGCCGAGCGGCGGATCGAGCGGTCGAGGTCTTCTTCGCCTCCGAGGTGGACATCCGGCTCTGCAGCCTGCCCGACGGACTCGATCCCGACGGCATTCTTCGGAGCGAGGGAGGACCGGAACGCTTTCAGAAGGCGATCGACGATTCCAGCGATGCGCTGGTGGCCTTGGTTTCCGACTTTCGCGATCGCCTGCGAGAGGCCGGTGGCGTGACTGCCCGGCAGCGAATCGTCGACGAAGCCTTGCGGCGTCTGGATGGACTCGGATTCGACGGTCTTGCGGGCGTTCGACGCACCTTCGTTCTGGATCACCTCGCGGGCGTCCTCGGCGTTCCGGTCGGCATGCTCGATCGGTCCGGTCCGGGGACCGCCCGCGTTCCGTCGGTCCCGGTCACGCCCGAACCGATGCCCGAGGGTTCCTTTGACGCGGCGGAGCCGATCATCCGAGCCAGTGGACGTCGTCGCCGGGCCGAAGAAGCGGTTCTTCGACTGCTACTCGCCGAACCGACGTTCGCGACCACTCCAGTGGATCTGGACGGCAAATCCAGCACGCCACTCGACCGCTTCGCCGAGATGCAGTTCGAAGACCCCCCGTGCCGATTGGCGTGGCGGATGCTCGCCGAGGGCGCCG
>CAJWFU010000266.1:0-4473 GCA_913031315.1 uncultured Phycisphaerae bacterium
CGGATAGGGCCAGAACGGCTGCAATCCGGCTCCGATCTGACCGTCGTCACCCTTCCCGACGATCTTGCCGAAGAGCGTTCGAACCCCGGTGAAGTTCTCCCCCACCGTTTGAAAACCACTGAAGAGAAAGACCACCGCGAGACCAAGGATCGCTACCTGCAGAACCCGGTAGCTGAGCTTGAGAGCCTCGCCGAGGCTCTGATTCGCCGGATCCATGGCATCCAGCATCTCCGGACCGTCGTCACCCTCGCGGACCTCGAACTCCGCCGACTTCTCGCGTCGCGGAACATCGAGCTCCGCCGACTCTTCGGTCACGCGGTCGAATTCCTCGTCGTTTTCTCGAGTCGGTTCGTCACTCATCGACCGCTCCCTTCGTCGTCGCCCTCGACGTAACTGGTCACCGGCTGGGGAATTCCGGATTCACCCGCCGGCGAGTCGAGATCGATCAGGTGGAATGGCGCCTTCGTCATGTCCGTGACGAACGTGGTCGAACCACGGAGCCCGGCTCGAAGCGTCTCGAGCCACGAAAGGAAGATGGCGAGGTCCGCGTGCTCCCGCATCTGGGCGTAGTAGCGAGTCGCCTCTTCATTGCCCTGGGCTTCGATGCTTGCGGCCCACTGCTCCGCGAAGTCACGAATGATCTGGGCCTGAGCCGTCGCCTGCTGCTTGATGGTGTTGGCTTCGGACTGCCCTCGAGCCTCTTCGAGGTTCGCGAGCGTTTCCTGAACCGCCGACATCCGACGCATGACCGCCGTGGTGGTCTTCGGAGGGAACACGATGCGGCTGATCCCCACCGAGAGCGGGACCACGCCGGAAGTGGCGTTCTCACTGACGTCGGCGAGGATGGATTCCTCGACCTCCCCGAGCTTGCTGTCCACGCCGATCAGTTGATCGAAGCGGTAGCCACCGACCTGGGCGAGCGATCCCTGCAGGAGCGTTTCGAGCTCCCGCTGGACGCCGGCCAGCGAGCCGTAGCTGTTGAAGAAGGCCTGAGCCTGATCGTCCTCGTCCCCGATCTTCCAGAGCATGTAGGCCTGGACCAGCACCTGCTGGTCGTCGGCGGTCTGCACGGTGACCAGAGGCGAGCGAGAGAGCTGGCTTCGGGTATCGAGTTTGGCGACCGTATCGATGAAGAACGGCAGCTTCAGATGCAGGCCCGGGTCTCGGACGATCCCGGCAGGTCGCCCCAGGCGAGTGGTGACGGCGAGTTCGTGAAAGTTCACCGTGAAGGTCGTGTTGAAGAGGATCAACACGAGCACGATGAGCCCGGCGATGACGGCGGTGATGGTTCGGTTCATGACTGTTCTGCCTCGATGAAGGGGGACGCGAGTCGAAGACGTCGGGTCGTGATCACGACCCCTCCTCGGGATTCTCAAGGTATTCACGAAGATCGAGCCCCTGCGAGGGCTCCTGCATCTCAAAGTCCAGATCGGTGCGCTGGGGATCGACCCCGAGCACGTATTTCGCTCGAACACGAGACAGCGAGCTCTTCAGGATCTCCATGATCCGTCGCTGTCGATAAAGCTCCGGGGCGGCGGCGTACGAACCGACCTCCCCCAGCACTTCCGATGCGGTCCGCCTGGCTTCCATGTGGATCTGCCAGCGGAGGCTGCGAGCCCCGGCGACGAAGGACGCGATCATGCCGGGACTGTCCCGGATGGTCGCCTGAATCGCGAGTCGGGCCTCGACCACCTTCGGGTCGTCACGCCCGAGTTCCTGTTCGAGATCCAGCAGACTCTCGATCTCGGTCACCACCCGACGCGCGAGTTCCGCATCGCCGACGAGCGCTGCAAGCGAACTGTCCGCCATCCGCCGGGCTTCTTCCAAGGTCTTCTGACTGTTCTGGGTGTCGATGGCGAGTTCTTCGAACATCGCCACGGCCAGACCGGGAGGACGAAGGGCGGGAATGGCCACCGACACGACCTCGATGCCGCAGCTGGCATCGTCGAATGCCGCCTGCACCTTTCGCTTCAAGGTCGAGGGCAGTGCATCACCACGCGGCGAGAGGACCTCATCCAACGCCAGGGTCGAGAACGTCTGGGTGACCACGCGAACCGCGAGTTCCTGCAGGGCCTGCTCTCGCATGTCCAGAATCGAACGTCGAGCCCGAACGTCGTTGCAGAAGCCCAGATAGTCGACCAGACCGCGAGGCTTGAGTCGATAGCGAAGCAGTACATCCGCATCGATGAGGGCGAACTGGTTGGTCACCGCGGGAGAATCGTCCGGGACCACGGCATCCGATCCCCCCCCCACAACGTCCGCGTCACGACGAGCGACATCAACGAGTCGGTTGACGGTACGCGTGATCTCGGTGGCCAGCGGATTGGCGGCGACCAGGAACAGCGGGTTGTCCGAATCCTCGTTCGGATCCCAGAGAAAGACATCCCGACGATCTCGAGGCGGACCATTGAGACTGATCTCCCGGATCCTCGAAGCATCCACGACCGCGACGGTCTCGAAGGGCCAGGGCCACTTGAAGAAGACCGACCCCTGATGCACGTCGCCGACGATGCGACCTCCACGGAGTCGGACCGCTTGTTCCCCGGGTTCCACCACCGCGATCGAGCTGAGCCCGACCAATACCACGATGGCGAAGACGAGCAGCCAGGTGACGCTTCTCAGCATCAGTTGGTAGCCCCACGAGCTCGTGATATCGAAGCCGAACTGGTAGTTGACCGCTTCGTTGATCGATCGGACGATCGAATCGGGTGCGGCGAAGAGGCTCAGAATCCTGGAATCGAACGGAGGCCGCGGAATCTCGCCCGGTCTTCTCGGTCGATAGAGGTTGAGGACGAAGTTCAGAAGAATCTCGACCGCCACCAGGATCATGTAGATGGCCAACCCGTAGGCGACCCCCTCCAGCACGGCAGGCTTGTCGAAGAAGCCGAATCCGATGCCGACCGCGACGGCGAAGAGCACCAACGCGTTTCCGACCATGTGACCGGCACCGCCTCGGAGATTTCCCCAGGCGGAGCGGGCAGCCATGCCGGCGACGAAGCGAGAGAAGATGAACGCAACCAGCGCCAGCCCGAGGGTGATGGCCAGCTGCCATCCATGGTTGGGGCCTTCGACGAAGGGTGAGACCTGACGTTCTGTGTCGTCCTGAGCGGCGAACCAGGCGAGGTTCAACCATCCCATCAGAATCAGCAGACCGGCCAGGAGCAGACTCGCCCCGGGCATCAGCCAGGTGTGCATCTGCCGAAGTCGCCGGGAGGCGACATCAGTCTCACCTTCCACGAAGATGCCGCTGGCGTCATCGCCCCGCTGGGCGGCGAGTTCATCCCGCTCCAGGGCTTCAAGTCGCTCGAGGCGGTGTTGATGGAAGATGACGATCAACGCGGCCCAGACCACGAGGCCGGACAGGATGGGCATGCTTGCGATGGTGAACGACGAGTCTCCGAAGACGACGCCGTAGACCAACATGATCAGCCCGATCCCGAGCTGAAGCAGGAAACCGAATCCAGCCACTCGAGTGGCCTGCTGGTAGGCGAGATGGTCGGTTCTCATGCGATTGGAGATCCGGAAAGAGGTCAGGCGGAACTCGACGATCCGACGCCGAACAGTGGAAGACGACCCAGAAATGCAGAGCCCGTCCGACGAAAAGGCCTGGCCGGCCTCACCGAACGACTCCGAGGTCATCCTTACGAACCCGCCTCGGTCAGGTCTCCGATCCCCTTCCGTTCCGAGTCGCTTGATCGGAGTACGATAGGCAGGTCGGACAGGTTCGTTTCCACAGGGTTGAGATGATACCCGCGGGCCTCTCCGATCGTCCGAATCAACCTCTCACATGGCCGACGAGCCATCTCCTGCCAGCACCCCGGGAAGACCTGTCTCCAGATGGCGCCCCTCGAACAGCTCCTCGCGATCGCCCGCAACACCTTTTTCGAAAGTATCCGGCAACCGGTGCTTCTCGTCGTTCTGGTCGCGTGCGGCCTGCTGGTGGTGCTGAGCAATCCCTTCAGTGCCTACACCCTGACCGACGACCAGCGAATGTTCGTGGACATCGGTCTTTCCACGATTTTCATCGGGGGGGCGATCCTCGCGGCCTTCGTGGCCACGAATGTGCTGACCCGGGAAATCGACAATCGCACCGTCCTCACGGTCGTCTCGAAGCCGGTCTCGAGGCCGGTCTTCATCCTGGGCAAGTTCCTCGGCGTGGCCGGGGCCCAGACCGTGGTCATGATCTTTCTCGCCCTGCTCTTCATGCTGGTCGAGATCCACGGAGTCCGGGAGGCGGTGTCGGACCCCTGGCACCTCCCCGTCATCCTGCTGGGAAGCGCGTCCATCCTCCTGGGCGCCGCCGCCGGAATCTGGTGCAATTTCTTCTACGGCTGGGTCTTCTCCAGCACCTTCGTGGTTCTGACCACGCCCCTGCTCCTGCTCGCGTACGGCCTCTGCCTGATCCTCGGCCCAGATTTCAGCCCTCAGGCACCCGCCAAGGCCTTCCAAGGCGATCTCTGGGTCGCGGTCTTC
>CAJWFU010000267.1:0-4469 GCA_913031315.1 uncultured Phycisphaerae bacterium
CCACCACCACCGCCGCCGCCGCCACCACCGCCACCCTGCGAGAGGGAGCTGTTGAGGTCGAATTCGGGAGCGTTGTCGAAGTAGGGAACCTCGAAGAGGAGGTCACGAATGTCGTACACGATGGTGACGGTCTTCTTGCGAAGGGCCTCGTCGCTCGAGATGACGACGACGCCATCTTCGACCGCATATTCGGGCCGATCAAGATCCTCGCCGACCTGCTCGAGAATCCGCTTCAGTGCGGAGGATGCCTCCACCTGACCGAGTTCGAGTTCGACCTCGGTGTCCGGACGGATCCCGATGATGTCGAGTGCCTTCCAGTCCGGGTAGATCTCGATTCCGGTCACCTGTTCCATGTACTGGATGACCTGTTCGAGCGAGTTGTTGTTGAAGTTGACCGAGATGGTCTTGTTCAACTGGGCCATGGCCAGTCGATTTTCTTCGGTTTCGCGGTAACCCGCGGCGGCATCCCGACGAATCGAAAGCTGCGGCCAGTCTTCGGGATACGACATCAGACCACTGGTCGACCGAGGTCCGGGACCACTGATGTTGGTCGCCGGAGGGATCGTCGCCTCAAGATTCTCCTGAGAGAAGTGACTGAAGGCGTAATCGCGGCGACGCAGGGTCTGTGAATACTTGCGGTAGATGTTGCTGGTCGCGATGACATCGCGAAGAGCAAGGGCTGCAGGATTGTTGGGATCGATGAAGAGCACGGTCTCGAGAACCTGGATGGCCTCGTCGTACTTGAGTTCGAGCTGGAGCTGACGCACCCGCTGGAGGCTCTCGTCGATGGTTCGCTGACGTTCTGCTCGCTCCTTGCGACGCTCGGAATCGGCGTCGGTCCGAGCTTCTTCCCGACTGGCTTCCTGCTTGGCGAGATCTTCAAGCTGCTCGGCTTCCGCGATACGGTCGAGCAGGGTGTCGATCTGACCCATCATCTGGGTGTAACGGTCGTTGGGAAGCACGCCACGATCACGGTCGATTCGAAGGCGGGCGGTCACCGCGGCTTCGCGAGCCTTGCGGTAGGAACCGTCTTCATACGACGCGTTGGCTCGGGCCAGATCGTCGTTGTACTGAACGACGAGGCGTTGGCGGCGAAGCGTGAAGTCGTCCTGGACGTTGTCGATGGTCGACGCCTGATCGAGCATGGCCTGGGCCTGCTTGAGTCCGGCCTTCGCCTCGGCATCGTTCGGCGAGAGTGCGAGGACCGAAGTCCAGGCATCAATCGCTTGTCGCCAGTTGCTGGAGGCCATCGCGGCCCGAGCGGAGGCCCGGGCATCGACCGCAGCGTCCTGTTCCTCGGCCGAAGCCGAGGCGACGCCACTGAAGACACCGGTCATCGGCGTGCCGAGTACGGCGCAACCGGCGATCGCGAATGCCAGACCGAATCGCCGGAGTCCCGCGATGGGATTGGCGACCCTGAAGGTCTTGGGGCTCGTGTGATCGCAGTTGCCGTGGCTTCCGCGAGGTGTCTGGAAGGAATCCATGTCGTAGTCACTCCTCTGAGTGGGAAGCCCGCTCTCACCGGGTCCCTCGGACTTGCTTTCGCGTGCGTCTGATAGACGCATCTCGGACTTCTAGAAGCGGTGCCGTACCCGACGGCGATGCCGACCATATTCGCGGCGCCGCTGGCTGAAGTCATGTTTGCCGCTGGTGAACAGGGTTCCAGTCGACGAGCAGTTCCGAAGCCTACTTCGCACCCACGACCGTCGCAACCTGCCGTCAACGCATGCACAAGGTGAATGGAGCCCGATCCGCGGGTCTGCATTCCTTTTTAGCGTGGTCTCCCCTACGCAAGTTCAATGACCACGGATCCAACCCGGCCTCGTGGTTTTCGCTTCGATGGAGACCACCGACACCAGATTCCCCGCCGGACCCTCTCGCCTCGATCGCCTCTTGGAGTCACCACACCGGGGATTCAGTGGCTGACGGAGGCCGTGGGTGGCTGGAAATCCTTGGCCGTGACCGGCTTCCGATGCTGCATCATCCGAATGAACGCATCGAAGAGATAGCTGGAGTCATGGGGTCCCGGACTGGCCTCCGGATGGAACTGAACGCTGAAGATCGGCCGGGATTCGTGTCGAAATCCAGCAACGGTGCCGTCATTCAGGTGCCGATGGGTCACTTGGCCGCCGGCAGTCGCCAGCGAGGCCTCATCGACGCAGAAACCATGGTTCTGGCTCGTGATCTCAACCCGCCCCGTGAGTTCATTGCGAACAGGCTGGTTGGCGCCTCGGTGCCCGAACTTCAGTTTCCAGGTTTCCGCACCGAGGGCGAGGGCCAGCAATTGATGCCCCAGGCAGATCCCAAAGGTCGGAATCTCACCCGCGACGTCCCGGAGCGTCTCGACCGTCGCCTGGACGGCCGCCGGATCACCAGGGCCATTGGAAACGAAGAGACCATGGACCTCCCCACCCTCGAAGGCTTGCTTCAAATCGGCCGCGGGGGTGTCGTGAGGGATGAATCGGACCTCGCAGCCACGCTCCACCAGATGCCGATAAATGTTCCGCTTCGCGCCGCAATCCAGCGCCAGCACCACCAGAGGCTGGTTTTCTTCCGATCGGATCCCGACCAGACCCGGCCAATCCCCAAGATCCTGGGTGAACGTACCGGGAATCGCGGCCCCGACCTCCGCGGCCAGATTCCGTCCGTTCATCGCCTCAAGCCCCCGAGCCCGATTGACGAGTTCGGTATCCGAGATCGACATGTCGGATTCGATCACCCCTCGCATCGCGCCTTCCGACCTCAGAATCCGGACCAGGGCCCGCGTATCAAGGTCTTCGATGCCCGGAATCCCAGCCTCGGCCAGCCAGTGATGGAGGTGACTCGACGCCCGATGGTTCGAGCGGGTCCGAGACTGATCCCGAACGACGAATCCAGCGACCGCCACGCCACTGCTCTCGACATCTTCATGAGC
Organism: uncultured Phycisphaerae bacterium; assembly: GCA_913031315.1. Taxonomy (GTDB): domain Bacteria; phylum Planctomycetota; class Phycisphaerae; order Phycisphaerales; family SM1A02. The sequence continues at coordinate 2,915 of CAJWFU010000267.1, forward strand.
GACCCCGTAGTTGCCGATCTCGGTCGCCGTCATGACCAGGATCTGCCCCGTGTAGGACGGATCGGTGAGGGCCTCCTGATAGCCGCCCATGGCGGTATTGAAGACCACTTCGCCGCCAGCTGAAGTCTCAGCGCCAAAGCCACGACCCGTGAAGATCGCACCATTTTCCAGCGCGAGGCGAACGTCGCGAGAGCGGTTTTCGTCCATCGCGAGTACGTCATATCCACCGTGTTCGACCATGGACGCGAAGGATAGCCGCAGACGGGTATTCGGTATCGCTTGCCCCCCCCGACTGTGGAAACATCGACGATTCCGCCCCACTTCCGGAGTCCGCCGACTCGACTCGTACACTCGGAAGATGTCCGAACTCTTCCCCACCGACTCCGAAGACAGCCAGACCTCGGCTTCGGCCGATTCCCGGCAATTCGTTCGAGTCGCGGTGGAGCGTTCGGTCGATCGCTACCCCTCGGGACTCCTCTATGGCGTTCCCGCCGGCCTCGAGATCCAAGCCGGCCATCGGGTTCTCGTACCCCTTGGCCGGGGTGATTCGAGGGTGGCCGGAACCGTGGTCGATCTTCTTGGCCCGGATGGCCCTGCGGTAGAAGGGGTGGATCCGAAGCGGGTGAAGTCGATCCTTGGCCGAGCGGATGATCTTCCGGCCCTTCCCGGCGAGTTCCTCGAGCTGGCCCGTTGGATTTCGGCGTATTACGCCTGCCCCATCGGGATGACCCTCGCATCCCTTGTTCCAGCCGCCGTTCGGAAAGGGGTGGGGGCTACGAAAAGGCTGCTGATTCGACCCATCACACCCGCCCCCGACCCGATGCCGCGGCTCGGGGCCCGCCAGAAAGCCATCTACGAAGCCATTCTCGAGTACCCCGCCGAATCGTTGCCTGTCTCATCGATGGAACTCTCTGAAAGGACAGGAGTTGGGGGAACCGCGGTCCTCAAACGCCTCGCCGAGATCGGACTCGTCGAGCTGGACCACGTGACCACGGTCGAAGCCCGGGCGAAGGCTGCGTCCGGACACGCCGACCGGGTCGTGGATCTCAATCCACACCAGACGGCCGCCGTCAAGGCGATCGGAGCCACGATTGGCGACGGATTCTCCAGTCACCTGCTCTTCGGGGTCACCGGAAGCGGAAAAACGGAGGTGTACCTTCGGTTGGTCGCCCAAGTCCTCGAGGCCGGGAAGGCCGCCCTCGTGTTGGTCCCTGAAATCGCACTGACGCCCCAGACCACCGCCCGTTTCCTCGCCCGTTTTCAAGGAACCCCCGCGGCAGTCCTTCATTCAGGCCTCACCGCGGCTCAGCGACACCAGGAGTGGAGAAAAGCCGCTTCTGGTGAAGCCAGAGTGGTTTTAGGAGCCCGCTCGGCCCTGTTCGCCCCGATTCCAGATGGCCATCTCGGCCTGGTAGTGGTCGACGAAGAGCACGATCCTTCCTACAAGCAGGACCAGGCTCCCCGATACCACGGCCGCGATTCCGCCCTGCGAAGGGCTCAGTTGGCCGGATGCCCGGTCGTCCTTGGTTCGGCGACGCCCTCCCTCGAAAGCTGG
>CAJWFU010000268.1:0-4460 GCA_913031315.1 uncultured Phycisphaerae bacterium
CCGCGATGACGGTGGCCCTGCCCGGACTTCCGCCGGGAGTGGGGGCATTCCTTCCCGTCGCTCTTCTGCTGCCCATCGCGGTGGCCCGCCTCGCGTACCTCAAGACCTAGTCTTCGGTGGCGTCCCGACCGAGGCTCCAACGCAGGGCCGGAGAAAGGGGCTTGATGGATTCGGTCGGAACGAGCCGACGGGCGAGGCGATCCATGAGGAGTCGCTCCGCGGCGAGTCGGGCGACCAGTTCGGCGTCGGCCCGCCCGGCCTCGAAGGTCACGCCGTCCGCGGGAAGTTCTTCCAGCACTTCGATCAGCAGGATTCGACCATCGATCGGCAGGGCATCGGAGAGGATGCCGGGTGCGAGTTCGAAGATCGCCTTGCGAAACGCCTGAGGCCAGTAGGGGTCGAGGCGGCTCAGTGGAGCGAGGCGGCCTCCGCGCGGCCCACTCGCGTCGATGCTGGCCTCCACCGCCACCACGGAGAAATCCTCACCGGATTCGATTCGGGATCGTGCGGTCTCCGCAGTGCGGAGATCCGTGGTGGAGATGATGCGGACCACCCGCTGCGGACCGTGACGGGCGTCCCAGACTCCGCGGGCGATCTCCTCATCGAGCACGACCTCTTCGGCCACCAGGGAACGGAGAATGGCATTGCGGCGGAGAAGTCCCGCAAAGCGCACCGGCCCGAGTCCACGATTGCTTCGAAGCTCTCCGAGGATTCGCTCCGCTCGATCCGGATCTTCGGCGAGATTCTCGACCAGATATCGACGTTCGCGGGCGATGGCCGCTTCATCGACCTCGATCGATCGACGGGTCGCTTCTCGGGCCAGAGCGAGATCAAGGGCCCGCTCGCGCACCACGGCGCTGCCGCCGAGTTCCATCAGCGAGGCCTCGATCTCCGCGAAGTTCATCCGGGTTCCATTCACGGTCGCAACCGGTCGTTCGCTGGAGGTCGGGGTGACGATGAACGCTTGCTCGGTCGGTGGTGGCTCGGTGGCGCAGCCCGCGAGTCCGAGGATCGCGAACAGCGAAAGGGTGATTGGAAGGTCGGGTTCGAGGCGTCTCATGGTGTCGAAGTGTCTCCGATCTCGAGGAGGGTGCCACCGTCGGGAAACACATGGACCACCCGGACGCTCGCAGCGCCGGGAAGGGCGGTGATTCTGGACGGTTCGAGATCGGGGTCCAGCCAGCCACTGTCGGACCAGATCTCCAACATGGTGGGAGAGATCAACAGATGCGTGAAGCCCGACTTTCGGAGTTCGGCGATCGCGTTGCGGGCCGCTTCTTCCGGACTGGCATCGGAATCGCGGGCGAAGGAGTCTTCGATCGGACCCCGGGTCCAGACGGTCGTGTACTGGAAACGCCGGGCCTCACCGAATCGATCCTCGATCGGGAGATGGAAAGGGTTGGCGATGCCGATGAGGAGGGTCTTCGCATCCGGGCCGAGATCTTCAAGCACGAAGGCGGGGCTGGCATTGCGTCGCCGCTCCACCGCGGTGCGCCGATCGGCGTCGGCCATCAGACGGGCTTCGAGGCTTCCGTCGAAGGCCTCGTCCGCCGCCACGCCCCAGCTCGGATCGCCGTTGCGTTCGGTCGCGTACATCACCCCGGGTCCCAGGGCGGCGCACCAGGCGATCGCGATCACTGGAATCCGAAGCGCCCCCGGTTCGAGGAATCGAGTCATGACGATGCCCGTGGCCACGGCGAGCAGGGGCGCCACGGGCAGGAGAAACCTCGCCTTCCCGTGAGTGGCGAACATCCAGGCCAGCAGGGTGACCACGATGCCGACCAGGAGTCCGGTGGCGAGACGACGAGAGGTGCTTCGGGAAGTTCGTGTACCCAGGACGAGGACGAACGTGGCCCCGATGCCGACCGCCGGAAGCCACCACCATTGGGGACGGACCGGTTCACCTTCCGGGAGCCCTCCCAGCAGATCATCCAGAAGGAACTCACGCCCGAGGCCCAGAAGATTGGTGAGCGGGTCCGCCGCGCCATGGGCCGCTGCGAATCTCGCCGCCTGCTCGGAGGTCCAGGGGCCCTGGCCGAAGAGTCCGGTGGCGAAGGGAAAGAAGGGATTGCCGGTCCAGCCGGCATTACGAAGCAACCATGGAAGGCAGGCGATCATTCCCACCCCGGCGGTCGTGGTGGCGATCAGCCACCAGCGATTTCGTGGAATGGTCACCGTGGCGACCGCTGCAAGCGGCAGAATCACCAGAACTCCGGAAGACGCCTTCGCGAGCATCGCGGCGCCGAGAAGTACTCCGAGCAGAGCCCCGATCCTGAGATTCGCCGGACGAGAGGAGGGGGATCGATCGGCACTCATGATGATCGAGGCGCTGGCGGCGGCGAAGAGGATGACCATGCCTTCGTCGTAGGCGAGGGAACCGACGACCACGACCCAGGGGGTGGAGAGCAGGGCGAGGCCGGCCAGTGAGCCGGCCAGACGGGATCGATCTCGCGAAGGAGACGGGGTGCCGGCCTCGACGAGCGTCCGTGCGAGGTCACCGGTGGCCAGGGCCGCGAGCACCGTGATGCCGACCATCAGGATCTGGCAGGAGATCGCCGCCTGGGCGGGATCTCCGGACAGGGTCATCAAGTGGAGGAAGGCGGCGGAGACTCCTCCCGGGAGGTATCCGTAGGCATTGTGCGGGGTCTCGATCAGGCCGCCTGCGTACCACCATTCCCGGGGGAGCTGGAGGTGGTAGCTCAACGCGTCGTAGCCACCGAATTCGGTGCCCCAGAGCCAGCCAGGGGTTGAAACCGCGGCAAGCAACAGTACCCCGATCGGGATCGCCCAGGCCAGGGTGATCGGGCCGAGCCCTGACGCTCGTGGCGGCCGGTTCGTGCGCTGACTGGGCAGATTTCGCAGGCTGCGGGCGAGGAGAATTCCCGCAGGAAGGGCCAGCAGGGACCAGGCGATGGCTTCATCGCCCCGACCAAGCAGGTGCAGGCCCGCGAGGCTGGTGTCCAGAATGATCAGGATCGCCGCTCCGATCCCGCCTCGAATACCCAGGCCGAATCCGTTGGCGTCCTTGCTGCTGCCCAGAAGGGTGAGAAAGCCGTCTCCCAGGGCGATGGCGGCGGCCAACCAGAGGAGGGCAGGCCAGCCGCGGCTCGCGATCAGGATCAGGGCCTCGAGCCCCCGGTTCGAATCATTGGCGGGAACCAGAGTCCCCAGCAGAAGAATCGTGGCCACGGTGATGACCAGACCGAGGACCGGACCGGTCGGAATCCGGTCGCCAGAGGGGGCTGGATCGGGGGTGGTCATGCAGAAAGAGTACCGCCACCGGCAGCAGCATTCGGTTTGGCACGCGGCTCGCCTTCTCTGAGTGTCTCTCTCGGAGGATCCGTATGACGACGCAATTCCTGCGCATTCGAAGCATAATTCCGGTCATGGTTGGCGCATGGACCGCGCTGGCCGGCCTTCTCGTCGTCCATCCGGCTCAAGCCCAGGACGTCCTGCTCCAGAACATCCTGGCTTCGGAGTTCGAACGCCCCTTCACCGTCAGCGGGATCGGCGTGGTGGTTGGTCTTGAAGGTACGGGCGATACCGGGGCGAACTTCGCCGCCGCCCGGATCTACGCGGAACAGCTCCTTCGATCCAAGGCGGTCGACGAGGCTGATACGTTGAATGCCATCCTCAAGGAGGGGTCGATCGCCCTGGTCAGCGTTTCCGCGAGGATTCCAACCCTCTTCGGCGGGGCACAAACCTACGACTGCCAGGTCACCGCCGCCGGTGGAGGCACCGAATCGCTCGCGGGAGGCACCCTCTGGATCGCCCCGCTCCGAAGTTCTCGGCTGGTGCTCGACGCCGACGCGGATCTCGAGGCAAGCACCATCGGATTCGCCGAAGGTCGTCTGCGAGTCGAAGTCGGCACGCCGACCCGAGGCGTGATCCCGGGTGGATTTCAACTGGCGGATGCGGCCGCTCCGCTCTGGGAGGAATTCCGGGCGCTGCCTTCGGTCATCTTCGATCTGCAGATCCCCGCCTACCGCAGCGCGGTCACCATGCGACGGCTGGTGGAGGCCATCAACGATGAACTGCTCGAAGACGGTTTCATCGACCTGGCCCGCATGATTTCGATGAGCCAGATCGAGGTGATGGTTCCCGAAAACGAGGAAGACGCCTTCCTGTTCGCGGGTCGGATCCTCGGACAGAGCATCGACTTCCGAAACATGGAACCCCCGGCGGAAATTCGCTGGAACCCGGCCACGGAAGTTCTGGTGATCAGCGGCAACGTCAAGATCAGCAGTGCGGTGGTGAGCGTCAAGGGCATCACGATTCAGAGCGTGGTGCCCGAGCGGCCCGCCACCCTGGACAACCCACGAATCGAGACGGAACGCTTCATCGCGATGAGCGGAAGAGAAACACCGTCCCTGACGCTGGCCACCCTGAAGAACCAACTTGATCAGCTGCAGATCCCGACTCGGGATCAGGCCGCGGTGCTTCGTGAACTCTTCAACCTC
>CAJWFU010000269.1:0-4458 GCA_913031315.1 uncultured Phycisphaerae bacterium
GTTTCGCGCCTCGTTTTTTGAAGTAGGGAAAAGGGCGCGAAAACGGCGCGAAAACGGCGCGAAAACAGCGCCGCGTTTTTTTTGACCGACAATCTATATACAGCGACAGCACCGCGCCGAACGCGCCGAACGCGCCGAACGCCCCATGCACGCCGCCGACCCCGCGCCGACTCCCGCCAACACCCCCGCCGTCGACGCCAGCGCCGACCACGTGGTCGTCGACATACCGCTGTGGTTGCCGGCGACCGCCCGCGTGCCGTCCGGTGCCATGACGATTCGATCGACCCGCCTTCCGAGTTGAAAAAGGGAGCGGGACTCCGCGTCGGCGAGGAGGTCGAGCCGACGGATCCCGCCACGATTGGTGCCGATGATCAGCGTCTGCTGGTCGGCGGCCGTGATGGCGGTGATTTGACCGGGGACCGCGGTCGGAACCACGATCGAGGCTGGTCGGTCGGACCGCAGATCGTCCAGCTCGTGCAGTTCGACCGAGGTTCCGTCCGGTGAGATGGCCAGGCGTCCATCCGGAAGATAGGCGGCCGGCCAACGACGTTGTCGGAGTTCGGGTGGACACCGGACCGCGATCGAAGTCGCCTCGACCGGGGCGTCCGACTGGAGATCGAATTCGACCACCGAGATGCAGCCCCGGCTGTCGACGGCGGCGAATCGAACGAGCTGCGCATCGGAGGTCGGATCGACCGCGAGCAGCACGAACTCACCGCCCGGGGCGTCCTGTTCTTCGAGGTAGGCCCTGGTGTCGCCGTCGGCGAGATCGACCAGTCCGAACTGACTGCTGCCGAGGGTGACCGCGAGACTGGTGCCGGGAACCGTCTGGAGGCCGTAGAGATTTTTCCGTTGGCCCCAGTCCCCCAGCGGGGTGAAACGTCGGGGCACGCTGGAACGAAGCAGATCCGCGGCGAAATCCCGAGTGGACCCCTCGGGGAGGGTTGCGAGGAGTTGTCGGGCGGTGGGTGCGTCACCCCGGGCGATCGCGGCATCCGCGAGCCCGAGGATCGCCTGCCGACGGGTCTGGGTGGTGGTTTCGTACATCACCGAGTTGGCGACCAGCCCGACGATCGAGGCCACGACCAGCAGGGCGGAGAGTCCCAGGGCGAGGGGATTGCGGGAGATGAACCCTCGGAACTCCTCGAGGATTCCCGGGTGCCGGGCATCGACCCGTTGGGAGCGGGCGAGGGCTCGAAGATCCCGAGCGAACGCCGCCATCGATTCGTACCGATCTTCGGGTGAGCCGGCGAGGGCCTTGGTGAGTACGGCGGTCAGATCCCGATTCGATCGACCCTTGCCTTCCGGAACGCGGACCGCATGTCGCTGGATCGCGGAGATCATGCTCGCGGTGGTGGCGGTCCGGCCGTAGGGACTCGCGCCCAGCAGGAGTTCGTAGGTCAGGACTCCGAGACTGTAGATGTCGGCTCGGGCATCGATGTCGCGATTGGAGAGCTGCTCGGGGGCCAGGTACCGGATCGTGCCCAGAAGATCTCCTTCACGGGTCATGCTTTCCCGGTCCGCGGCGTCGAGAAGTCGAGCGATGCCGAAGTCGATGACCCGGACCCGGCCACTTGATCCCACCAGGATGTTCCCCGGCTTGAGATCACGGTGGACGATGCCTCGAAGATGTGCTTCATGAATCGCGTCGGCGACGGTGGCGAGGGCATCGAGTCGTCGTTGCCGGGACCAGTCATCGCGTTCCGCCGCGACCGAGATCGGTCGGGCTTCGGGTACCAGTTCCATCGCGATCCACGGCATCGGCCGGCCGGCGGCGTCGTCAAGGCCGCAGGAATGGATGCTCACGATCGCGGGATGTCGGATGGTCCCCTGGAGTTGCGACTCGGCCACGAAGCGATCACGGGCGGATGGATTGGCGATCGTGGTGCGAAGGATCTTGATCGCCACCATGCGTCGAGGATGGGTCTGCTCCGCGAGGTAGACCGTGCTCTGGCCGCCGGTCGCCAGTGGCTCGAGGATTCGATAGCCGGCGATCTTAGGATGGCCCGGCGTGTGGCCGAGGTCCAGGTCGAAGGTCTCGAGCAGTGCTTCGTTCGCGGTTTCCCGATCTTCGGGTTCATGGGCCAGCAGGGAGATGATCTCTCGGGCTCGAGCCGCATCGTTGGTCTGGAGCGCCGCGATCGCACTCGCCCGGTCTTTTGGAGGCAGGGCCGCGATTCGGTTGAAGCAGTCGGAGAGGGATTCGGCGGGCATCAAGTCTGGTGTGGTTGAAGAGAACGGTGAGGTCACGCGGGCATCCGGCTAGGCCTCGGATCTGATGTCGAGTTCCCGTCGGAGCCACGTTCTCGCGAAATGCCACTTCTGATCGACCCAGCGAGGAGATCGGCCGAGCGACGCCGCGGTCTGGGCGATGGTCATGGAGAGGAAGTAGCGATGTTCGGCCACTTCCGCCTCGACCGGATGCTGTTGCCGGAATCGTTTCATGGCCGCCAGCAGTTCGGGGATGGCGAGCGAATCGACCGCGTCGAGGGTCTCCAGCTCGCCGGCGGCGATCTCCATCGGAATTCGTTTCCAGTCACCACCGCGTTTGCGGGCCGAACGCTTGCGGTGTTCGTCCACCAGGAACCGCTCGGCGGTGCGGACGATGGCCCCCCAGAAGTAGCCTCGATGGGACCATTGGCGTTCCCCGTCTTCGGTGATCTTCCGCGCGTCGATGGTGGAGAAGAGCCGCAACCAGATCTCGGAGATGATCATCGTGGGCTGGAGATCGTTGGCCTGGGATTCCTTCGCGACGAGTTGTTCGGCAAGCCGCCGGGTGTCGTGCTGGAAGTATTCCCAGGCGAGTCGCTTCGCGTCATCGTCACCTCCACTGGCCTTGGCCAGGACCAGCGTGATTTCGCCGGGATCGGGAGTGGGAAGCGATGCGAGATTCGTCATGCTCCAAGCGTACCGTGTGGCGGAGCCAGAACCAGCACCGGCTTGCCGCGAGGCGGCAAGCCGGTGAGTTTCAGTATTCGAATGGCGGTTTGTGGCGGAAAAGCCTCAGGCCATCTCGACCAGCATGCTGACGGCGTTCCCGCCGCCGAGGCAGAGGCTGACGATGCCTCGCTTGCCGCCGGTGCGCTTCAGTTGGTGCAGCAGGGTGACCAGCACGCGGGCGCCACTGGCCCCGATGGGGTGTCCCAGGGCGATGCCGCCGCCGCAGATGTTGAGCTTCTCTTCGGGCACGCCGAGGTGCTTGATGTCCGCGAGCACCTGGGCCGCGAACGCTTCGTTGATCTCGAAGAGGTCGATGTCGTCCACCGACAGCCCGTTCTTGTCGAGCAGGGCCTTGATGCCCACGGCCGGGGCGAAGAACAATTCCTTCGGAGGCACGCCGGCGGTGTTGTAATCGACGATGGTCGCGAGGATGGCGGCACCCAGTTCGCTGGCCTTCGCGGCACTGGTGACCACGACCGCGGCGCCGCCGTCGGAGATCTGGCTGGCGTTGCCCGCGGTGACCGAACCGTCCTTGATGAAAGCCGGGCGAAGCTTCGCGAGGGAATCAGGAGTCGAGCCCGGGCGGAAGCCTTCGTCCTGTTCGACGCCGGCGCGAGCCTTGCACTGCTCGGCGGACATCGGGACGACTTCGGTCGCGAAGAGGTCGTTGGCCCAGGCGGCTTCCGCTCGGTTGTGACTCTGAGCGCTGAAGCGATCCTGTTCTTCGCGGGTGATGCCGTGGGCGTCGGCGACCCATTCCGCCGCGTTCCCCATCGGCCACTTTTAGAAGGCGCAGGTGAGGCCGTCCGCGGCCATGTGATCTTCCATGGTGGTCGGGCCGTACTTCACGCCTTCGCGGACGCGAGCGAAGTGGGGGGCTCGGTCCATGTTCTCCATGCCACCGGCGACCGCCACGTCGATGTCCCCGGCCTTGATCGCGCGGGCGGCCTGCATGACGGCTTCGAGTCCGGAGCCGCAGACCTTGTTGATGGTCACCGCGGTCACGGTGTCGGGGATGCCCGCCGCGAGGGCGGCTTGTCGGGCCGGGTTCTGGCCCACGCCGGCCTGCAGCACGCAGCCCATGAAGACCTCGTCGATCGCACTGGTCGGAACCGATGCGTCAGCGATGGTGGCTTCGATCGCGACTCGGCCGAGTTCGGGAGCCGGGACTCGGGAGAGTCCGCCGAGAAAGCGGCCGATGGGGGTCCGGCGGGCGGCGAGAATCACGGGCTGGTTGGCGTCGGTCGACATCGGTGAAGGGTCCGCTAGGGGTTTGAGTGGGGACGCATGATATCCGGCCGAGCAGGCTCCAATCACCCCCCAAGATGATGGAAACGGTCGGGGATGCTGGTTTCCAGACCCCTGAGTCGCCGATATGGCTCCTATGAGCGATGCCGATCTCGTCCAGGACAATCTTGTAAGCCTTCAAACCCACGTTCTGGGCGAGGAAGCCCGACATCCGGGGGCCGAGGGAGATCTCTCCTGGATCATCTCCGCGATTTCGCTGAGCGGGAAGAC
>CAJWFU010000270.1:0-4449 GCA_913031315.1 uncultured Phycisphaerae bacterium
CGGGCAGCATGCCGAGGATCTGCTTCATCGGCCCCAGCTTGCGGATGGTCCGCATCTGCTTGAGGAAGTCGTCCATGGAGAGGCGACCCTTGGCGAGCTTGTCCGCCATGGCTTCCGCTTCCGCCTCGTCGACTTCGTCCCGGGCCTTCTCCACCAGGCTCACCACGTCGCCCATGCCCAGGATTCGACCGGCGATCCGCTCGGGGTGGAATTCCTCCAAGGCGTCGAATTTCTCGCCCACCCCGATGAACTTGATCGGTGCCCCGGTCACCTGGCGTACCGACAAGGCGGCGCCGCCGCGGGTATCGGAATCGAACTTGGTCAGAATGACGCCGTCCACCGCGAGTCGACCATGGAACGCCTTGGCGCTGTTGACCGCGTCCTGCCCGGTCATCGCATCGACCACCAGCAGAATCTGATGAGGTGTGAGCGCGGTGTTCACCGCTTCCAGTTCCTTCATCAGACTGTCGTCGACGTGGAGTCGACCTGCCGTGTCGAGGATCACGACGTCGTATTTCTCCGTACGGCCGCGCTGCACCCCGCGTCGGCAGACTCCGACCGCCGCGCCGACCGCCTTGCCATACTCGGCGCATTTCTCCGGTTCACCGTGAAAGGCCACGGCGCCGTCGCCCGGCGCCGCCGATTCGACCCCTTCGACCACGAGGCGAAGCTGCTCGACCGCGGCCGGTCGCTGCAGGTCGGCCGCCACCACGAGAACCCGCTTGCCACGCTTCTTGAGGAGGGCGGCGAGCTTGCCGCAGGTCGTGGTCTTGCCACTCCCCTGAAGGCCGCACAGCATCACCACGGTGGGTCCGGGTTCCACCAGCATCAGGTGGCTGTCGACCGGACCCATGAGTTCCACGAGTCGTCGATGAACGATCTCGATCATCTGCTGGCCGGGCTTGAGGCTCTCCAGCACCTTCTCACCGAGGGCGTCCTGAGTGACGTCTTCGCAGAACTTCTTGACCACGTCGTAATGGACGTCCGCATCCAGCAACGCGGTTCTGACCTCGGTCATGGATTCCCGAACATTCGTTTCGGAGATCTTTCCCCGGCCGGACAGGGAGCGGAAGGCGGAATTGAAACGATCTGAGAGTGCGTCGAGCATGTGTCGTGGTCGTCGAACGTGATCAGGCCGGTCGAAGTGGCTGGATCGGGGGAGAGAGGGCGTGAAACAGCCGAGTATACCGGTGACGGGGCTTGACCCGGACGGACTGTCGCGCCCACCATGTAGGGAAGCCGTCGCGGGATCCGGGGATCTTCCGACCCCCGATGCGAGGGCCGATCCACAACCCTGAAAGGGAACGACATGCGACGACCCACCCTTGAACGCCGCCGATCGGGACGATCATGGCGCGGAATCCGTGTTCTGTTCCTGATGGTTCTGGCCATTGTCCTGCCGCCGGATCTGGCGGAGGCCCAGACCTCGTCGGCTCCCGCCCGCGGATTGGGGCGGCAGGCCGAATCGAGGCCGGATTCCCTCGCGGTGACCCCGGTTGAAGTCGCACCCGCGGTGGCCGCTGCCGCCGCTGCCAATCAGAATGCGGAATCCCTCGCTCGCTTTGATGCGCTCCTGGAAGATCGGCTTGGTGCCGCCCTCGCGGGGACCCGGAAGTTCACCCTCGTCGCCCGGTCTCGGCTGGGCACCGTGCTCGGCGAACAGGCATTCGCGGCGAGTGGGTTCGTGAATCCCCGGGATCCTGCGGCCGCCCAGGCGATGAAGGTCGCCGGGGTCCGCTGGCTCGCGGTCCCGAGAATCATCGACTTCGAAGACATCGTGCGGGAGCGGCGCTTCGAAGGGATCGATCGAGTGGTCTCCCGGCGTTCGATCCGGGCCGCGGTCACGGTCGAGGTGCTCGATTCCACCACCGGTGTGGTCGGCGAGACGGCGACTCTGACCCTCGACTCCGTCGACACCGCGGACGAAGATGCGCGGGCGCGACCCAAGGGCGGAGATCCCACCAGCGGGCTGATCGAATCCCTCTCCAGTGATTTTGCAGCCCAGCTTGCCTGCCGCCTGCTCGATGTGGCCTATCCGGCCACGATCCTCGCGGTCAACGGAGACACCGTCACCATCAATCGGGGTGATGGAGGTTGCCTGGAAATCGGGCAGCGGTGGATCGCCTCCCAGCGTGGCGCGGCCCTGATCGATCCCGATACCGGAGAAAACCTGGGCTACGACGAACGGGATTCCGGTGCGATCGAAGTCACCCGAATCGAGCCACGCCTCGCCCGGGGCCGGATCATCGCGGGCTCGATCGGATCCGGTGCCGTCCTTCGTTCGGTACCGAAGGATTGGAACCCAAGCGGATTCCAGGCGCCGGGCGGTGGTTCCGCGGACGTCCTCGTCACCCCTGGAACCGGAGATCGACCCGCCGGAGGCGAGGTGCTTTCCTCTGATCCCCGCTCGGTGCTTGCCGCACTCGGCCCGGTCGCGGTGGTGGCCGAAGCCGCCGCCGGTGCGGTCTCTCCGGAAATGCTCGCCGCGATCGAAACCGAAATCGGTGGGGCGGTCGCTGGTACCGGCGTCAGGGTGGTCAATCCGGCCGAGGTCATCGCGGCCCGCAGCTCCGGCGAGGGAGAACCCGATGACGACGCCTCTCTGGTTCGGCTGGCAGAAGCGGTCGGCGCCGACTGGTTGCTCGTCGCGGGGGTGGCATCCGCTGGAGATGACTCTGCGGACACCGTGGTCAGCGGCCGTCAATTCCGGCGAGTCTCCCGTTCGATCCGAGGTTCCTGGCGGTTGGTGGCGGCGACGGATGCCGCATCGATCGCGGGCGGTCCCTTCGATGGCGTGGCATCCCTGATGCAGGCCGCGGACAATGGAGGCGTGGCCACCTCGGTCAGCCGCGATCTCGATCAGCAGGCGGCCACCGCCGTGGGGTCGACCATCGCGTCGGCATTGGCGTCGGATGCCCCGGAAATCGCTCGTCGTCGTGGTGATGCCGCGGCCCCCGCGGCGGTCGGCTACGTCCGCGTGGAAGCGGTGCTCGACGGCCTCGTGGTTCCTGAGATCGTCCAGGACGAACAGGGGCGATGGGTCGTCGGAAACACCAGCCTTCCCGTACTTGCTGGTGGGGCCGAAGTGGCATTGGATGGATTCGTGGTCGGATCCACGCCCAGTGTGATCGATGCCCGACCCGGACCCCATCGACTCACCCTCACTCGCCAGGGGGTTCAGTCCTGGTCCCGCTCCATTCGAGTGACCGGCCGGAAGAAAGACGACCCGCAGGTGATTCGTGCCGGTCTCCAGCTTGACGGCAAGACTCGGGATCAATATCTCGCCAATGCAGTGGCGATGGAAGGGCTCAAGCAGGGGGCCGCCTTGACCGCCGCGCAGGTGGAGGCGATCAAGGGGTTCGCCACCTTCCTTCAGCAGAGCGGATATCGAATCGATCGCCGTAGCGACGATTCCATCAACATCGACAGCGATCAGGTTCCGGAAGTGATGCAACGGAACTCCTTCTGGAGCCGTTGGTGATTCGAGTTCTTCGAGATCTCAGGCCCTCGAAGGCGACTGGAGTGATCTGGTGGCTGCTCGTCGGTGCGACCCTCGGGTTCGCCGGAGGTTGTGCCAATCACAACGATCGATCGCAGGCCTACCTCGCCGATCTGGATGCCGGGCGATGGGACGATGCGGTCGTTTCGGCGACCAGGAACGTCAGCAAGGGTCCCGAACGCAACGTGGTGATCGACCATCTCGAACTCGGCGCCGTCGAGGGCATCGCAGGGCAGTGGGGACGCAGTGACGCGTCTCTCGGTCAGGCCTGGGAGGCGATGGAAGCGTTCGGTGAGCCCGGCGACCCGAAGTTCCTCGACAATCTCGCGGCGATCGCGGTGAATGAGCGAGCCCTCCCGTATCTCGGCGGCTCGACCGACCGGACCATGTGCGCGACGTTGCGAGCGATCGACCGACTCGCGGTCGGGGATCTGGAAAACGCTCGGGTGGAACTCAAGCGGGCCCAGTTCGCTCAGGAAGATGCCGAGGCCCGGTATCGCACCAGAATCGAAGATGCGCGAAAGAAGATGGAATCCGAGGAGCGGAAGCTGTCCTCGATCGAGGAATCGGCGTCATTCAAGGACGGTGCAGCCGATGCGTGGGGGGGACTCGAGGAACGATTCACCCCGTATCGAGGCTGGACGGTTCCGTTCACCGATTGGCTCACCGCCGTGCTTTTCATGGTCGACGGGGCGGGAAGCGGTGATGAGAATCAGGCGATCGATCTCCTCCGCCGGGTGGGCGGCGTGGTGGGGCCCAATCCCGCGATCGAATCCGATCTGGCCCTCGCCTCCGCGACGAATCGCCGAGGACCTCAGGTCTGGGTGGTTCTGAGCTCGGGCCTCGCACCGCAACGTGAGGAAGTGACTTTTCGGATTCCGGCCTTCATTCCCGAGATGCCCTTCATCGGAGTCGCGTTCCCCAAACTCGTGCAGTCGCCGTTCGTCGCG
>CAJWFU010000271.1:0-4446 GCA_913031315.1 uncultured Phycisphaerae bacterium
CCGAATCGACCGGGCTCACCCTCTCGCGGCGATTCCGGACGTGACGTTCGTCTGCTTCGGCGACATCGACCACGACGGGATGGTCGACGCGTTCGTCGGCCGCGACGGCCCGGACATGCTCTGGCTCCGCGATCAGGACGGTGGCTGGCGGAACGTCACCGACACTGCCGGCGTCGGTGGAGGCGACCATCAAACCGTCGACGGTCTGATGGTCGACGCGGATCACGACGGGGATCTCGACCTCGTGGCGATCGTGGCCGATGGCCAGGATCGGCTTTGGAACAATGATCGAGACGGCCGTTTTCGCGACATCGCACCGGACGCGGGAATCGGCGGCGGGGCTGGTTCCCGCCGGGTGCTCGCCGCCGACCTCGACGGGACCCGGGATCTGGACCTCCTGATCCTTCGTGAGGATCCCCCCCATCTCGTGCACCTGAATGATCGACTCTGGTCCTACACCCACGACGACCCGCGATTCGACGCCCTTCGAAGGACCGATCTGCAATTGGCGACCAGTGGTGACCTCGACGGAGACGGCGTCATGGACCTGGTCACGGTCGATCGACAGGGCGATCTGGCCCGCTGGACGGCCGAGGGAGACGGCCCCTGGACCTCGACGCTCATTCGCCGCCTCGAGGCTCTCCCCTCGAACCTCGTGATCATGGATGAAGACGGAGACGGTGATCTGGAGCCCGTCGTCGACGACATGCTTCAGATCGAGGGCATGAAGGGTTGGATTCCCTACCTCGCGGATCCGAAAGCCGGCTTCTCCGCGTTGGCGATCGCGGGCAGCGGACCGGCGGAACCAATCGTGGTCGACCCGGGTTCCGGACGATGGTCGTTCACCGCGATCGAGCTCGCGGGCACCGAAGATGCGACCCAATCCCTGCGAACCAACGCCGATGGAATCGGCGCTCTGGTCGCCGCTCGAACCGACGAGCGCTGGACCATCCAACCGAATCTCCGGCCCGGTTCCGGCCCCGGACAATCCCGCCAACCCATGCCATTCGGGCTCCGAGGCGCTCCCGCCCTGTCCTACCTGCTCATCGACTGGCCGGACGGTCTCTTCCAAGGCGAAGTCCCCGGCTTCGGAGACGGTGAACGAGCGGGTCCGACCCTCGCCGCCGGCACCGTCGATCGAATCCCCGAGATCCAGCGGCAGGTCTCCTCCTGCCCCGTACTTTTCGCCCACGACGGCGAGGGCTTCCGGTTCGTGAGCGACGTGCTGGGCGTGGCGGGAATCGGCTACCTGCTCGAGCCCGGGGTCTACAGCGAGCCTCGTCCCTTCGAACGGTTTCCCCTTCCGGCGGGCGCCCTCGCGCCCGACTCGGACGGCCGCATCCGGATCATCCTGTGCGAACCGATGGAGGAGGTCTGCTACCTCGACGCGGTCGAACTGATCGGCTGGCAACTTCCCGCAGGATGGTCCCTGGCGGTCGACGAACGACTCGCGATCGAAGGTCCGTCGGCGAGTGGCGCGCCAATCTTCCATCGAACCACGATCGACCCGATCGCCGCCACCGATGCCCGCGGCGAGTCGATTCTTGATTCGGTCGTGACCGTCGACCGACGAGCGGCTCCGATCCCGGATCTGGATCGTCGCTTCATCGGCCGACTCGCCGACGAGCACGTGGTGACGATCGAGTTCGCGGAATCACTTCCGGTCGCCGAATCGGAGGCCCGCCCCTGGCTTCTCATGGACGGTTGGGTCGAATATCCGTACGCCCAGACCATGTTCGCCGCGTGGCAGGCGGGCGCGACCTACGACTCGCCGTCGCTCGAGGCTCGAGACGCCGACGGACGATGGCGAATGGTCACCGCGAACTTCGGATACCCGGCCGGCATGCCGCGAACCGCGGCGTTCCCCCTGGACGAACTTCCCGAAGGCTGCGACGCCCTGCGACTTCGCACGAACCAGGAGATCTACTGGGATCGACTTCGAGTCGTGATCGGCGAACCCGCCCCGGCCGCGGCTCGCCGAATCGCCCTGGAACCACGCGGAAGCGACTTCTCCGCGGTCGGCTATCCCCGCCGCGTCGACGGCCCCCAGCGATGCCCCGACTACGACTGGAACGACCGGAGCCCCCTCTGGGACGTCCGTCACCAACGCGGCCGATACACCCGGTTCGGCGCAGTCGATGAACTCCTGGCCTCGGCCGACGGCGCGGTGGTGACCATCGGCCCGGGCGAAGGCGTGGAGATCTCGTTCGACGCCCCGGAAGACCTCGAACGGGTGCACTGGATCCTCGACTGCCACGGGTGGTGCAAGGATCGGGATCTCTTCACCCGGACCGGCGAGACGCTGGCCCCGATCCCCGGGGAACGACTCCGTGATGCCGCGAGCCAGGCGCTCCTCGACTCGACCCGCACCCGGATCGAAGCCGGCCGTTGAGGCGGTGGCCGTGGCGGCGCCGGATCAGATCCGGGTGCGTTCCCCCACCTCCGCGACCGGAAAGCCCTTTCCGCGGATCCGGTCCTGAAGGTCCTGGTCGTTGAGGGCGGGGTTGGTGTGGTTGAGATGGATGAATCGAACCCGTCCCGGTGATTCACGGCCCATCTCCTCGAGCAGTTCCATCGTCCGGATCATCGGAGGGTGCGGAACCTCGAGGATGTTGCGCCCTGGAAGCTCGCGTCCGTCGTAGAACGTCGCATCCACGTACGCGACGTCCACGCCGTCAAGCAGCGATTCCAGCAGACCATCGTGGGCATCCCAGCGATCGACGTCGGGGCAGAAGAGGATCGTCTTCTCCGGACCACGCAGCTTGTACGCCACGGTGTCGCTGAATTCGTCGCGGTGCGGGACCAGAAACGCTTCCACCTTCAACCCGGGCAGGGGCTCGAAGGCGATCGGGGCGGTCTTGCCGTCGGTGGTGCCGGGCGAGATCTCCTGGAGTTCGATCTGCCCCAGCTCGACCAGTTGCGACCACGGACCGTTCTCACGAAGGAACCCGGCGAACCGCGGGGTCGACCAGACCGGCACCGCCTTGGTCGAGGCGACTTCGCGGCCCAGTTGGATGAGCCCGGCGTAGTGACCGATGTGGGCGTGGGTGAGCAGGATGCCGTCGACGGGACGACGACCCCGATCGGTGGTCCCGGTGAGTTCGTGCAGCAGGGCGACCTGGGTCTCGATCGCCGGCGACGCTTCCAGCATGAGCAAGGCGCCACTCTCCAGGTCTCGGACGCCCAGGCACGCCGGGGTCTCCTGCCGGCCGCTTCGGCGAGCCATGACACAACAACCTCGCTCGCACCCCAGGTGCGGGAGGCCGCCGTCCTGGGCGCGCCCCAGGACGATCACTTCGAACCGCGGGGCCGATTCTTCGGAAGCCGCATCCTGGGCCCGGTGATCGACCGGGTCGATCGAGACCAGACCAAGCAGCAGTACCAGAGTGCCGACCATCAGGAGCGGAACGAGCATCAGGGATTGGAATCGGTTCATGCCCCGAGACTATCGTTTCCCGGATCGAGACCAGTCTCGCCGCCACCGGAACGGAGGCCGGCTCACCAGATGCCGCATTCCACTCAAGAAAACCCCGCTCATGCCGGAAGCCATGGCCTGAGAAGGCTCCGGCGTCGCCGTGCCCTCGCCGGGTCGGTCCTGGCGATCGTGGCGGTCTATCTCATCGCCGGCGGGGTGGCCTTTCACACGATGATGGAGATGGAGCAGCAGGGCGCGGCTTACTTCACTCCTGCCCAGATGGAGGGTTTCAAGATGCCCGGCGTCGACAATCGGCTCTTCACCGTCAACTGGTGGTTCCAGGAGAGCATCCTCGTTCCCCTGCTGGTCGCCGTCGGGGCCTTCTGGATCTGGTTCAAGGCAGGCCGACGTCTCGTGCCCTGGGAGCCTTCCTGCCCGCAATGTCGAAGCCGGTTCCCGGAGATTGCCTGTCCCGAGTGCGGATTGAAGAGCCGCAGTTCCGCCCCCGCTCTGCTGAATGATGATGCCGAAGACCGCCTCGAAGATGTGGATCGATCGACCGAAGAACATGCCTCCGATCTGGATCTCCGATTCATTCGCTTCGGTGGGGCGTTGATTCTTCTTCTCTCATCGCTGCATCTGATCGTGGGTGGCGTGTTCATCCATGTCATGCCGCTGATCCTTCCGCATCTCATGGGCCCGGGGGGGCCACCTTGCAGAATGCGGAGATCTATGGCCAGGCTCGCCAGTGGGATGTTCACTTCCGATGGGGCGTCCTGCCCGCGGTCCTCGCGGCCGGCTTCGGGTTCGCCATCTGGTTCCTGACCGACCGGCGCCTGGCCCGTGCATCAGGTTCCTGCCCGGCCTGCCGTTACGACCTGTCGGGCATCCGTTGCCCATCCTGTGGGTCGAGCAGATCCGGGGAAACGACCGCCGAATTCATCATTTGAAACCTGAGGCGAAATCTCGAAACCAGCCCGAGGATCTCGAATCGTTCGACGCCAGGAACAGGGATTCCAACGATTCGACCG
>CAJWFU010000272.1:0-4434 GCA_913031315.1 uncultured Phycisphaerae bacterium
CCTTTCGAGACCCCGCTTCGAAAACAGGTCCGCGCCGACCAAAAAAGATGACACGGCCGTGAATGATCACGGCCGTGCCCTCAACGAGTATTGACGGGCCGACTCCCCAGACGGCGCGTCCTCGTAAATTCCCCGAAAACTCTCTCCTCACTTCGCCCGAATCGGTCTACGCCTTCCGAACGCGGAAGGACGCCGATGAGCACCCCTCCATAAGGACATGCGTAAAGGAAGCACTCGGTCCGCAGGAAACTCTTCTTTTCATTCGATTTGCCGAAGACGAAGTCTCGGTGCTAGGCTCCAGACGTGGATTTCGAACTCGCCAACGCCCTCGGACGCATCGTCGAATTGAAGGACCGCAGCACGGCGGCCCATACGTGGCGAGTCACGATGTACGCCCAGGCCGTGGCGGAAGCCGCCAGACTCGACACCCCGAGGCTCATGAATTTCATGCTGGGTGCGGTTCTCCACGATCTCGGCAAGATCGATGTGCCCGGTGAGATTCTCGGAAAACCAGACCGACTGGATCCCGAAGAATTCAAAGTCATCCAGCAACACACGGTGACCGGGTATGAGCGTCTCCGTCGCATGGAAGTCGCCGAACCGCTGATTCTCGATGTCGTTCGAAGCCATCATGAACGGATCGACGGAAGCGGCTACCCCGACGGCCTCGCCGGCGAACAGATTCCGCTGGCCGCCCGCTGGTTCGCGGTCATCGACGGCTTCGATGCCATGACCAGCCTCCGCCCGTACCGCGATGCACGGGGAGATGCCTCGCCCCGCAGGGCGATCTTGGAGCTCGAAACACACGCCGGAAGCTGGTACGAACCGGAAGCCGTCTCGGTGTTCCGCGATCTCTACGATCGAGGCCGGCTGGATTCCACGCTCGAGCACCTCAACGATGTGGACGGCCATGCCACGCTCACCGGCCCCCTGAGCCCCCGCGCCGTGGAACTGGCCCGGACCGCACTCCGAGGTTCGAATCCACCCGGCGTTGATTCTGGAGACATCGAGAATCTGCTCGACCTGGCTGCCCAAGGCCACGACCGATCGAAGGTCGAGGATGCCAACGACACGCGATCATCATCGGACTCGCCCGCGTGAACCACACATCTTCGACTTCTCTTCGGCCGAGATCCCGAACTGGAGCCTGTCGCTCGTGGATTGCCGGCGTCATGCTTCTCCCCCTGAGCCTCGCATCCGGCGCCACGCCCCCACCGGAACCACCCCCCGGCTCCGAGGGCCCGCCAGGAGTCACCCCGCATCGGATCACCAGCGCCTGCGAACGGCTGCTCGAAGCGGAACGGATCCGGATCGCCCTTCCCGCCGGCACCATGAAGTTGCAGGATGCGATGCGAGCCGCGTCGATCGCCTGTGACTTCAGAATCGACATGGACTGGCCGTCACTCGACATCGTCGGGATCCAGCCGCACCGTCGGGTGGTCTCCAACGGCGCAGCCGGCCCGGCCGACGTCGTACTCCGCCAACTCTTCACCTCCATCGGAGACGCCTGGGAACGGCCACGCCTGGAAGCGACGCCGGAGGGCCTGATGATCACGACCCTGACCGGCGCCCGCGCCCTGGGGACACCCATCGCTCATCCGATCGGTGATCTTCTGGTCGAGCACGCGCTGCCCCCCGCGATCCCCAACGAATCCTCGAGCCCTGGAATCGATGATTCAAACCCCACCCTCGACCAGGCCACGATTCGCGATCTGGTACTGGACCTCTGTGACTCGGAGGCCTGGGAAGCAAACGGGGGAAATCTGGCCCGGCTTCGAATGCTCGACGATTACATGCTGGTCGATGCCCCGCCCTCGATTCAGATCGCGGTGGCACGGCTCCTGGATCAGATGAGAATCTCGCGTCCGGAACATCTGGAGATCGAAGTCTCCTTGATCCGGTGCGAAGCCACGGACGTGACCGAGGCTCGTCTCGCCCACGCTCCAGGTTCACTCGCCGTGATTCGAATGCTCGAGAATTCAGACGAGCGTCCCCCTCTTCTCCGGTGTTCGCTTGATCTGATGCTGGAGGAAACCAGTTCCTCCGAAGGACGAACCAAGGACCTTGCCGCCCGTTTCAAGATCACCCCGACCTGGGATGCGAAACGGAAGCTGGTGACCGCGAGGATTCAGTGCGAAATCGACGGTGAGGCGGCCGGGGGAGAACGCCGACTCGAAACTCGATGTGAACTCCGAGTCCCGGTCGGCGGCTTGGCGCTTCCATTGCCAAGGTTGGTCGGTCAACCATCGCTGGCCATTCTCCTGAGTGTTCGTTCACGTTGAACGACTCCGCGACGACGCCAACGGCGGCCACGCAGGACCATGCCAAAAAAGAGAACGACGCCGTCCGAATGGACGGCGTCGATCTGGATCGATTCGGAGTGGGCGGTTTCAGGCCGCCTTGGCATCGAGATACTTCTCGACGCTCTTGATGTCATTCATGATCTGCGGGGTCACTCGAAGGGTGAATGATTCACCGATCTCGACCTTGACGACCTGGGTGGGTCGCTTGCGATCAATCCAGATACGACCGGCTCGGTTGGTCGGGCGGTTGTCGATCTGACGACGCCGCTTGGCGAGTGCGGTGAGGGCCTTCTGGACCTCGGGCTGCATCCGCATGAGCCGACGAAGGGTCTTCACGCCCGCCTCGTTCTTGGGGAGGGTGGTGATCGTGAAGGTCATGGTGGTCGACGCGGCGAGTTCCATGGCATGCATCCGACGGACAGGCGTTTCTGGAGGACCGAGGCGTCGCCTCGGCTGCGAATCGAAGATTGTACCAAGACCGCCCGCCGAGTCCAGCCGGTTGGCCAATCTCCCGTCAGACCAGCCCGGCGACCTGGCGAAGGTGCTGGTGGAGGACCTGGGTTCCTTGACGCCCCAGACCCGCCGCCGCGACCTCTCCATAGAGCTTCTCGGCCATTTCCAGGCCCGGAAGAGCCAGTTTCAGAGCTCGAGCCGACCGGACGGCGATTCCCAGATCCTTCACGAAATGCTCCACGAAAAATCCCGGTTCGAAATCTTCCGCCAGAATCCGGGGGACCAGATTGGTGAGGGTCCAACTTCCAGCCGCGCCGGAGGAGACGGATTCCAGCACCCGAGCCGGGTCCAGCCCCGCCGTCTCGGCGAAGCGAATCGCCTCGCAGGCCCCCACCATCGACGCCGCCACCAGAATCTGGTTCACGATCTTGGTCTGCTGCCCGGCCCCGGGCCCGCCCTGCAGGACGATCGTGGCTCCCATGGTCTCAAGCCAGGGACGAATCTCCTGGTAGGCGGCCGCCTCGCCCCCCACCATGATGGAAAGGGTTCCGTTTCGGGCCCCCACATCGCCCCCGGAGACCGGGGCATCAAAGGCCTTCACCGATCTCGCCGCTGCCTCTTCGTGGATTCGAATCGCCAACCGCGGGTCACTGGTGGTCATGTCGATCAGGAAACGAGGCGGCTGATCCGCGCTCAGAGTCCCGGCGGGTCCCAGGTGGACCATTTCGACGTCTTCGGGGTACCCCACGATCGAGAACACGCCGTCCGTGCCATCCGCCGCTTCCCGAGGTGATTCCGCCCACGTGGCACCACGATCCAGAAGCGGAGCCGCCCGCTCCCGCGTTCGGGTGTGAACACGAAGTCGGTGCCCCGCATCGAGGAGTTTGGCCGCCATCGAACGCCCCATGACGCCCGTTCCAATCCATCCAAAATCAAGCATCGAAACAAGCTCCGGGAAACCCAGAAACGAAGTGCAACCCAAACGAACCCCGACGGTCGAAGGATCGTATCCGAGCGGCAGTGGCACCCGCGAGGCGAGTGGGTCCGGATACGATCCACACCCCGCCGTGCCCGAAGATAGGTTCCGTCTGACGGAACCCGGAACCGGCCTCCCAAAGACCCTGCGGCCCAAGTCGGACCTCATCATGACCAGCGACGCCACCACATCCACCTCGCCCAGCCGGGACGAAACCGCCCAGCTCGAGCGAGAAGTCGAAGAAGCCAGCCGTCCTTTCCGGCATCTCCAGGACCAGATGCACCGAGTCATCGTCGGCCAGCAGTCCCTGCTGGACGGACTGGTCATCGGATTGCTCGCCAACGGGCATCTTCTGATCGAAGGCGTTCCGGGGCTGGCCAAGACGACCGCCATCGCGGCCCTCGCCCAGGGCATCCGCACCGGCTTCAAACGCATCCAGTTCACGCCGGACCTGTTGCCGGCCGACCTTGTCGGCACGCTCGTCTATCGACCCGCCGAAGGTGACTTCGTGGTCAAGACCGGTCCCATCTTCTCGAACCTGGTTCTCGCAGATGAGATCAACCGGGCGCCGGCCAAGGTGCAGTCGGCCCTTCTGGAGGCGATGCAGGAGCGACAGGTCACCATCGGCGAGGAAACCCATCGACTTCCTGATCCCTTCATGGTGCTCGCGACCCAGAACCCGATCGAGCAGGAAGGCACCTA
>CAJWFU010000273.1:0-4432 GCA_913031315.1 uncultured Phycisphaerae bacterium
AGAAGCCAAACGATTGCTCGCCTTCGGGTTGGAATGCTTTGAGACTTCGGGCCGGTCGGCGCTGGAACGAATCGAAACACACCCACCGATGCGACGGCCACGCTGCCGCCCGCTCCGGATCTCAACCGCAGAAAACCCAAGTACCTGCAAATCAGCACCTTGCAAACGACCGGCCGTCATGCCGGCGGGTCGCCACTTCCACTTCGAACCAGCTCATCCGGATACAGGCGACGCTTGAGCCGGAAGGAGACGCTGACCAGCCCGATGAGCACCGGGACTTCGACCAGCGGACCGACGACCGTCGCGAAGGCCACGCCGGACCCGATGCCGAAGACCGCGATGGCGACCGCGATCGCCAGTTCGAAGTTGTTGCCCGAAGCGGTGAACGCGAGCGTGGCCGCCCGCTCGTAGTCCGCCCCGACCTTCCGGGCCATCAGGAAGCTGACCAGGAACATCACCACGAAGTAGATGGCGAGCGGCACCGCGATCAGCAGGATGTCGAGGGGAAGCGCGATGATGCGATCGCCCTTGAGACTGAACATCACCAGGATCGTGAAGAGCAGCGCGAGCAGCGTGATCGGCCCGATGGCCGGCAGGAACGTCTCCGTGTACCACGCGTCCCCCTTCAATCGCCGCAGCACGAAGCGGGTCATCATCCCGGCGAGGAACGGGATGCCGAGGTAGATCAAGACGCTCTGGAAGACCTGGCCGATCGAGATCGCGACCTCCGCCCCTTCGAGGCCCAGGATCGGCGGCAGCCAGGTGATGAAGAACCACGCGTAGACCCCGAAGAACAGCACCTGGAAGATGCTGTTGAACGCCACCAGCCCGGCGGCGTAGTCACTGCTGCCCCGGGCGAGGTCGTTCCAGACCAGCACCATCGCGATGCACCGGGCGAGCCCCACCATGATCAGCCCGATCATGTAGTCGGGATGGCCCTGCAGGAACACCACCGCGAGCACGAACATCAGGACCGGGCCCACGATCCAGTTCTGCACGAGCGAGAGCACCAGGATCCTCCAGTCACGGAAGACCTCGGGGAGCTTCTCGTACCGAACCTTCGCCAGCGGCGGATACATCATCAGGATCAGCCCGATCGCGATCGGGATGTTCGTGGTGCCGACCGAGACCCGATCGAGCGCCGCGCCGATTCCCGGCACGAAGCGACCTGCCAGCACGCCGCTCCCCATCGCCAGGAAGATCCAGAGCGTCAGGAACCGGTCGAGGAATCCGAGTCGGCCGGTCTCGGGAGTGGCGCAGGGCTTGACTGCGAAGTTCGCTTCGGAATCGGGGCGAGTCGCGTTCATGAAGCGTCGGAACCTCGCAGGACGCCGTCGAAGGGCGAGCCTCGCCAGCAAGAGTTCGAGATTTCAGAGCGTACCGAGCCGTCTGCATCCGGATCAAGCGGGCTGGCGGGAAAGAGGCGAGGGACCTTCAAGACGGTTCGGATCCGGGATGTCCGGGCGACGGCGACCGGGCGGGGCACTCCATCTTCAGGGAACGATCCCCAACACGAGCTGGAGGCGTCGTCCGTCGGCGGCGACGAATGGATGCCAGGTCTGGCCGCCATCCCAGGATGCGAGGGCCCCGGGAGAGGGATCTTCATCCGCGATCTCGTTGGAGTCGAGGAAGGCCCAGGTCCTCGAGGGCAGTCCGGGGCCGTCGAACGCGGCCTGGATCGAGATGCTCTCGATCGCCCGACCATCATCAACATGCACGTCATCGATCACGTAGCGGCGCAACTGCCCGAAGAAGTTCGATCCGGTGATCATCCCCTCGCCGGGCGAACGAGTCACCGAGACCGGATCTGAACCATCACGAAAGGCCAGGGTGACCTTGAGGTCCGAGGTGAAGGAGGCCAGATTGTGCTGGTACTGGGAAGGATTCAGATTGGAATTGGACGGCGCGAGCGCCTGGATGATGCCGTGGATCACGAGGCGCCCCACCGAGCGGAGTTCCCCGTCGATCGATTGCTTGACGAGCCCCGGACTCTCCGCCGCGTTGAGGTTGGCCAGGCTGGTCACGCCGACATAATCACCGTAGGCCATTGCACCCTCGGGGTAGAAGTCCGAAACCCCCACGGACGGAAGCAACTGATCGCATGCGGTCCCGTGTCCGAGGAAGACCCCCCCCTGGGAAGCGGCTTCCATCAGCGTGGCTTCGATGCAGGTGCCATCGGGAAGCACGGCTGCCCCCATGCGGGGATCCGAAGGAGAGACCGAGGTACCGACGGTCGGCGAGTCCCAGTTCAGGGCCTCGCAATCGAGGTTCACCGCGACCTGCGCGGCGGGATTCGCCAGAGGCGACAGAACGAACCCACGACTGCCGTCGTCCAGCTTTTGATCACCGAGCCAGGCGGCAGGAGCGAGATTCCCGTTGCAGTCCTTGATGAAACCCGGAACGCCGGACTCGATCGTCGGCCCCCAGGCGGCGAGCAGGAGCCCGAGATCCGCCGCATCGACGTCTCCGTCTTCATCGAGATCACCGATGCAGGGATTCCCCGCGCAGGGGCCCCAGTGGACCAGGAGCTGCCCGAGATCAGGACCATCGACCACGCCGTCGCCATTGAAATCCCCGGCGACCACGCCGATCGCGATGGCGGTCATCGCGTACCCGTACCCGCCCGACTGGTCATCACTCAGGGATACCCAGTCGATCCGAAGTCCTTCGGGACCCGTGGCCTCGACGAGACTCCCCGCCGCTCGCGAGACGGACGGCACGTTGATGTACGACTCGGCGACTCGCCAGACAAGTTGGTTCGTGGCCAGATCCGTGATCTCGATCTGGGCGGCAAGCTGGGAGAAGGAGCCATCCGGTCCGCTCAAGGGAAGCACCGAAGGAGCAAGGATCCTGAGGGCCACGTTTCCTCTGGGATGAGTGACGACCGTGCTGCAGTTGAACCCTGCCGCCAGTGGTTCCACACCATCGCCGAGCACGATCGATGCGGTCACCCCCGTCCACTCGACGGATGCCTCACAGTCGGCGACATCGACGGCAGGACATGCCTGCAGCAGACGATTCGCGCCTCCCGCCATGGCCCCGTTCCCACCGACCGCCAACGCGTTGGCGTCGATCTGGTCGTGCAGTCGGCCAGGTGCGGTGGCCGCGATCAGTCCGAGGCGTTTTCGAATCGACTCGAACCACCCGAGTCCGGGCAGGCCGGTCAACTCGGAAGGCGGATGTCTCTGCAGGTGAAGAGCCATGACTCCGGTCGTCATCGGCGACGCCATCGACGTCCCGGAATCCAACATGAGACCACCGTCCGGATACCGCCAGTCCGCGGCGAGAATGTTCACGCCCGGCGCCCACAGATCGATGTCCGGGCCGTTGTTGGAGAAGACCGCGATCTGGTCCAGGATGTTCGTCGCCCCGACGCACACGACGTCTCCGCTGTTGCCGGGAATGGACCAGCTGGACGGGTAGGAGTAGTTGCCCGCACAGGCGATGATCGGGATGCCACGTCGGACCACGGATTGCAGGGCGTCGAAGTAGATGGAGCTCGTGGACCCGAAGGTCGGACCCTGCAGTGACATGTTGACCGTCGCCGGAGGCTGGATGTTGAACGGATTCGCAAGCCAGTTGAGGGCGGCGATGATCCCGGCCAACGGTCCGGAATTGTCGGGGCCGAGGGCCCGGAGGGCCACGATGTCCGCGGCCGGGGCGACACCGACATTGGTGCCCGCCACCGTCGAGGCCACGTGCGTTCCGTGTCCGTGCTGGTCGACGGCGGAATCGGCCAGGCTGTAGAAGTTCACCGCCGCGACGATTCGATCCCCGAATTCGGTGTGGTCGGGTGTGATTCCACTGTCGATGATCGCGACCGTGACCCCGGAGCCATCGGCACCGCACGGGTCGAAGTCGGGGGCGAGCCCATCGGGATCGGAGATCCTTCGAAGTCCCCAGGGAGCGGGGAGATTCGGATCGCCGTCGTCCGCTGCACCGGAACGGCCCCCTTCGCCGGACTAGACGAGATCCGGTTCGACCGCTCGGACCCGAGCATCCTCCAGCAACAGGGATGCTTCCCCCGGAGTCATGGACGCGGCGAAACCGACCAGGGCGTGCGTGTATCGATGCGTGACCCGCCCGCCACCGATCGTATCGTTCAGGACGGCATCGATCGATCGGGCGAGCTGTGGTTCCCGACCGGCGGCCGGCATCACTTCCAGCTGGACCAGCCAGCTCGGGAGTCCGGTGTCCGGATCGTGGAACTGATTCCCGGACACCGGCAGCGGAGCCGCCGTCGCCACTCGAATCTCCTGCGGCTTCTCGGATCGCGGCGGAGCGGCGACATGGCCGAGACTGAGCGACAGCACGAAGCTTGAAAACAACACTGCGTTCAACATCATCAGACTCCGTGACCGATTGCGAACGCCCGAGCCACCAGAGGATGACTTCGGGGCGGACTTGAGATCGTCCCAAAGCGGATGCCACG
>CAJWFU010000274.1:0-4429 GCA_913031315.1 uncultured Phycisphaerae bacterium
TGCGCTCTTTCCTCGATCGCCTGAAACTCTTCGTGGCGGATCGAATCCGCGTGGGCGCCGACTGCCTGCGAGAGATCCGTGCCGAAACGCTCGGACTGCTCGAGCAGACGCCCGAGAAACGAAAAGTCCTCGCATCCACTGCGGCGCGAGGTCGCCTCCAACGCTTCAGACCAGCCACGACCCACCGAAATCTCGAGGTTGACCGCTCGCATTTCAGCCGCCAGTTGAGGCATGCCGTCTCGAATGGCATCCGTCACCTTGGACCAGCCGGCCGAAAGGCCCTGACCGCCCATGAGCGAGAGTTGAAGAAGATCGAGCATCATCGCAAAATCGATGTTGAGAGTCTGTATCCGATCTTCGGCCCGGCCTCGCAGCCACGACAGTGGCAGAAAGACGCCCATCACGACCCCCAGAAAAAGCCCGATGATCGTCATGTCCGAGGCCTGCCCGAGCACGCTCGCAACCAGGAAACCGCCGCCACCACCCGAGAAACCAGCGAGGACCACGGCCAGCATGAATGCCCAGCCTTCCCTGTCCGGGCGGTATCCCGCGCGGCGAATGAGACGAACGAATGCGGGCGGCAGTCCGGCCACTCCATCCTTGGATGGGGCACCAGCGAGAATGGGTTTGCGACCCAGGAGAATCCCAGCGGCCACCAGACCGGCGAAGACGACCGACGCGGTCATGATTCCATCGGAGGTCATACGGTCGCTCCCGTTCCAGCCTGCTTTGGCACCGCCTGGGTCATTCGCTGCATGATGTAGGCCCCGGCGATGATGAGCCCGAGCGAGGTGATGATGATCGCGTTTCCAAGCGGCCGGTTGAAGACGTAATCCGCATACCCGTCCAGCGTGAGACTGAGTACCGGCACCACCACGAACGGTGCCATGGCAAGCACTCCGCCCGCCACCCGCCCGTACGTGATGATGGCATCGGAGCGTCGCTGGATGCGTCCGCGTTCAAGGATGGACTTCGCGAGCCGATCGAAGGTCTCGACCAGATTTCCACCGACGTCGATGTGAAGCAGGAGAGCCATGCCGAAGGTTCGAAGTTCGGGCCGCGATCCGGTGAGAAGCACGACCCGGATCGCGTCTGGCAACGATTCCCCCAGTTCCTCGCGACGCAAGACTTCTCGGAATGCCTTGCCCGTGTCTCCTTCGCCGTCTCGCGCAAGGACCTCGAGCATGCCGGGCACGGGAATTCCAGCCTTCAAGACCCTCGTCGCGGTCTGGATGGCGGTGAGTGCGTAACGACTCTCTCGTTCTTCAAATCGCCGCTTTCCCGTCCTCCGAACCAAGGTCGCGATGATGTAGCCGGATCCGAATGCGATGGTGGCGAAGATAGGCCGACCGGTCGCCATCCAGACCGCCACCCCGAATCCACCGACCATCAAGGTGGGAATCATCGATATCAGGAATGCCTGAGTCTTCGCCGACCCCTTGCCGTCTCGCGTCGCTTCCTCGGCGGGAAAGGCGACTCGAAGCCAGAGGCCGGTCACCAGCAGGAAGACGGCGACCGGAAGAAGCCAGGATTGGATGAGTTCCATCATGAGGCATTCCTCTCGACGGTCGCCAGCACGTTTTTCTCGAACAGCCCGGGATCGATGTCATGACCTCGAGCGCTGGCACGGTCCATGAAGGACGGGGACTCTCCGGTGGCTCTGAACTCGCCGTATCCCTCGCCATTCTCGACCCCGAGAAGCTCGAAGCGGTGAAGTTCATGAAGCTCGACGGAACGATCCTCGTTCATTCTCAGTTCCGAGACTCCCGAGACCACTCGCCGTCCTCCGGGAAGGCGGTCGATATGCACCACCATGTCCAGGGCTGAACCCAGATACTCTCGAAGGACCGGGATCGGTGCTTCGAATCCACTCATGGTCAGCATCGATTCCAGACGAATCAATGCGTCACGCGATGAATTGGCATGCAGGGTGGTCATCGAACCTTCATGACCGGTGTTCATGGCCTGCAGCATGTCGAAGGCTTCCGCACCACGACACTCGCCCACGATGATTCGGTCCGGACGCATCCGAAGAGCGTTGCGAACCAGCGCACTGGCGTCGACCTCCCCGACACCCTCGAGGTTCGCCGCCCGGGTCTCGAGTCTTACGACGTGGTCTCCGACGAGTCGCAGTTCGGCCGCGTCTTCGATCGTGATCACCCGCTCGTCGCTTCCCAGGTGACCGGACAACGCGTTCAGCAACGTCGTCTTTCCGCAGCCCGCTCCGCCGGTGATGGCGATGTTCATCCGACTCGCCACGGCCGCTGCGAGAAGGGTCGCGGTCGCCGGGGCCAGGCTGCCGTACTCGACCAATCGATCCAGATCGAGCGGCGTACGAGCGAATCGACGAATGCTCAGTTGAGGTCCTTCGAGCGCCAACGGCGGAATGATGATGTTCACCCTCGATCCGTCTGGAAGACGGGCATCAACCATCGGACTGCGCTCATCAAGCCGCCGGCCGGACCGACGAACGAGGCGCTGCACGATGTGAAGCAGGTGGGCTTGATCTCGGAACGTGGCGGGCGTCCGCGTGATCCGCCCATGGCGCTCGACGAAAATCCGATCGGGCCCGTTGACCAGGACGTCGGTGACTTCGTCGTCCTGCAGAAGCTGGTCGAGCGGCCCGAGACCGAATGCGTCGGCGATCACGCCCTGCGCGATCTCCGCCTTCATCTCGGGGCTGAGTTTCTGGCCGAACCGACTCACCAACTTTTCCACTCGGGCCTGGCATCGATCCCGAAGTTCGCCTTCGGCCGAACCGACGCCATCTTCCGGATCGAGCAGGTCGATCAATCCAGACTGGACATCTCTCCGGACTGACTCCAGGAAAGCGGGGTCTTCGGTTCTGGCGGAAGCATGGGGCACGGTCGACTCAGCCTTCCGAATCTTCGTTGGCGGTGGAAGGATCGGATTCCTCATCGGCCTGACCGACGCTGCCGGGCATGCGATCGGCGGCAGGCTTCCTCTTCTCATCAGGTCGACGCCAGGCTCCAGGACCCACGAGGCCTTCAAGCCCGAGGGACTCCAGACGGGCGAGCGGACTCCCGAATTCGATCTTCCCTTCGTTTCGACCTTCCACGAAGAGTTCCCAGTCATCGGGAGTGACGTGCAGATCACCCGGAACCGGCAGTGCTCGTCCGTTGTCGAGAGGCTCGACCAGTTCCGCCGTCACGATCACCACCAGTTCAGTCTGATCCTTCTGATATCGCACACTTCGGAACAACGTTCCGAGCAACGGAATGTCACCGAGGAGCGGAATACGCGAGACCTTGCCCTGCTCGAAGGTGCGAATCAAGCCAGCGAGCGCGAACGACTGCCCACTCCCGAGTTCGACCGTGGTGCTTGAACGCCGAGTCGTGACCCCAGGCACCTTGTATCCGTTCAGATCGACCGCTCCGAGCTCGCTGAGCTCGCTCACTTCCGGCGCCACTTCGAGCCGGATCAAACCGTCACCGAGAACCTCCGGACGAAACACCAGACGAACACCGTATTCCTTGTATTCGATCGTGACCGCCTGGCCACCACCAAGGCCTCCGCCTTGAGTGATTGGAATCGGGAACTCGCCGCCGACGAGGAAGGTCGCTTCCTCACCGCTGGATGCGACCAGATTCGGTTCCGCCAGCATTCTGACGTATCGGTTTTCGTCCAATGCCTCGAGGAAGATCTCCAGATCCGCACCGGGAACACCAGCAAAGAGCGTGGTGGCACTGGAAACGGTCTTCGCCTTTGCGAGGTCGAATTCGGTCCCCGTCGCCGCGGCCGCGCCAACCGGACTGATGCCGGCGCTCTGGAAGGCGGATCCGCCGGGACTCTGCACTCCACCGAAGAAGTTACTCCCACCGATGACCCCGCCGAACGCCAGCTGCCTCAGCGCCGATCGACTGGCTTCCGCGATCCGAACCCGAAGTTGGACCTGACGCACCCCGGGAATCCGAGTGAGGTCGATCCAGTTGATTCCAATGTCGTCCATGAAGGCGGTCACGAGGCCTGCGATCTCGACATCCGGCATCAGGCCGCGCACCGCGATCGTCCCCCCGACCTCGTCGACCGAAAGATAGACCCCGAACAGACGCCGGAGTTGCGACTCCAGCCCCGCGGCATCGAAACCGACTTCGAGTCGACGACACACGGTGGCTCCGGATTCCAATCGAAACACCACGTCGGTGACACCAGGGGCTCGCCCGATCAACAGCACTTCGTCGGCGTCGACCGGTTCGGCATCGGCGATCTTTTCATCAACCACGACCACACGTTCGATTCGTTCACCCAGCGACACAAGCGATGACTGGCCCGTGGTGATCGAAACCGATTCCACATCGGTCATGCCGGAAATCCGAGTCTGAGTGAGTTTCCCGTCCTCGGTCGCAAAGGAGAACGAAGACGTGGCAACCGCCAGAGCCGTGGCTGCAACAGTCATGTATTGGATCAT
>CAJWFU010000275.1:0-4424 GCA_913031315.1 uncultured Phycisphaerae bacterium
GGAGGGACGGGCGGAGAATGTCGGCGAGGATGTCGAGTCCGTCGTCGAATGCGTCGTAGGGGACGTGGGCGTAGTACGCGGTGACCTCGGTGGTGGTGAAGGCGTTGTGGTTCGCTCCGAGATCGTCGAATCCGCGATTGACGTCCTCGGCGGTCCGCCGTTCCGTCCCCTTGAACATCATGTGCTCGAGGAAGTGGCTGACGCCCATCAGTGGAGTAGCCTCGTCGCGGGCCCCGGTTCGGAAGAAGAACCCGGCGGCACTCGTCATCGCCCCCGGGACGATCTCGGCCTGCACGGTGAGACCGTTCGGGAGGACGGCTTCTCGGAATTCAACGGCGGTTGCGATGCTCATGAGGGGAGAATAGGGGAGTCCGGCACGGAAGGACGCCGATTTTCACCCGGGGGGGTGCTAGAATGGGGGACGCGCCATGAGTATCGAATCGAACGCCGAATCCGATCCCGAGACGAACGGCCGAACCGCGAGTTCGACCGGAGACGCCACGGTTGCGAGCCAAGCCGCGATCGGACGCACGCTGGCCAGACATCCTCGACCGTTGGGAGGGGACACGGCCCGGTCCACCCTCGGGACCGCCAGCCTCTCGTTGACCGGCATGGTCCTCGAGAACGGCGATGCCCATCAGATGCGGGTGGGGCGGAAGCCGGATTGGCTCCGTGCGAAGGTTCCGGGGGGCGAGGGCTACCGGAATCTCAAGTCGCTCATCGACGAGCACCGGCTTCACACCGTCTGCCAGGAGGCGAGCTGTCCGAACATGGGGGAGTGCTGGGAGCGTGGTACCGCGACGATCATGATCCTCGGTGACACGTGCACGCGGAGCTGCGGGTTCTGCAACGTCAAGACCGGGAAGCCCATGCCCGTGGACGACGATGAGCCACGCCGGGTCGCCGAGGTACTCGCCAGGATCAATCTCAAGCACGTGGTGATCACGAGTGTGGATCGCGACGACCAGCGGGACGGCGGTGCCCGAATCTGGGCGGAGACGATCGAGGCGGTCCATGAAGCCTGTCCTGAAACGAGCGTTGAAGTGCTGGTCGGGGACTTCAAGGGCGTGGAACGAGACATCCAGATCGTGTGTGACGCCCGTCCCGAGATCATCAGCCACAACATGGAGACGGTCGATCGCATGCACCCCGCGGTCCGACCACAGGCTCGCTACGACCGGAGCCTGAAGGTCCTCCAGCAGTTCAAGGCGAACGGGCTGGTCACCAAGACGGGAATCATGCTGGGGATCGGTGAGCACGAAAACGAGGTTCTCGACCTTCTGCGTGACGTGCGGGCCTGGAGCGACTGCGACATTCTCACGATCGGCCAGTATCTGCAGCCGACCCGAAACCACCTTCCGATCGATCGCTGGGTGCACCCCGATGAGTTCGCCAGACTTCGCGAGGCGGCGCTCGCCGCGGGCTTCGAGGTCTGCGAAAGCGGTCCGCTGGTCAGATCCAGCTACCACGCCGAGGAGCAGGCCGAGCGTCTGAGCCCCGAGCGGGCGGACGTCCACGAGCGGATGAAACGCCTGATCGCCCAGGCCCGGGATCGTGGCTCCTCCTGATCGAACTCGACCCGAGGTCCGAGGGCGACCTATCATCTCAGAACCGATCGCGGGGGTCATTCAGCCCCGCCGCCTCCCGAGAGCAAGTCATTTCCACCATCACGCCTTTTCCGCCGGCTCCACAGAAGCCGACTTCGATCGAACGACCCGTTGCGACCCGCCCGACCACGGCGCTGGTGCGGTACGTGGTCCCGGTCGCCGCCATCCATCTGCTGGGCTTTCTCTGTCTGGTACCGGCGTTCTTCTCCTGGACCGGCGTCGTGATCTGTCTCATCGGCGTTCATCTCTTCGGTCAGGCGATCACGATGGGGTATCACCGACTGTTGACCCATCGAAGTTTCGAGACCCGGCTCTGGTTCGAACATCTGCTCGTCCTTCTGGCGATGTGTTCCTTCGAAGACACTCCGGCCCGATGGGTGGCCACCCACCGTGTCCACCATGCACACAGTGATGAACAGGAAGATCCTCACAGCCCCCTGGTGAGTGCGTTCTGGGGGCACATGGGCTGGCTGCTGGTGTTCAATCGAGCATTGCATACCGCCGGCAGCTACGAGAAGTACGCACGCGACGTCCTCCGCGATCCCTTCTACATGTGGCTCGAGCGACGGTCCTGGCGGATCGCCGTGATCTACACCATTCACGCGATCCTCTTCTTCGTCGTCGCCTTCGGGATCGGCTCCGCCATCTGGGGCGTCACCGAAGGACTCTGGTTCGGTGCGAGCATCGTGGTCTGGGGCGTGATCGTCAGGACGCTGCTGGTCTGGCACATCACCTGGAGCGTCAACAGTCTTGCGCATCTCTTCGGATATCGGAATCACGATACGAACGAGGAGAGCAGGAACAACTGGTTCGTCGCCCTGGTGAGCGCCGGTGAGGGTTGGCACAACAACCACCATCACGATCCGAAGTGCTGCACCGTGAGTCACCGCTGGTGGGAACTGGATGTGACTCACCTCGAGGTTCGACTGCTCCGCCGCCTGGGAATCGTCACCTCGATCGTGCCGCGTCGCGAGGAACGAGCCCGTCTGGCGATGGAGAAGGTGAAGAAGCGGGCTTGAGGATTCGAAGAAGGTCGAGCAACCAACTGCGGTGTAATCCGATCAGAATCGACAGGACCCCCATCCTTCGAGCATGATGGCCAGGTCTCTGGAATCCGTCGAACCGTCGCCATCCAGATCGTAGAGATAGCTTGGAAATCCTCCGGCCGGGCCGAAGTGATCGAGGAGGGCACCGATGTCGCGCGCGTCGACCACCCCATCGGCATCGAAATCACGCCAGCAGTCCTCGGCGTCGGGCTGATCCACCGAAAGGCCCAGCGGACCACCGATCCCATCAGGATGATTCGACCGGATCACGGTTCCGGTGAGAATCAGCGGATTGGTCGCGGACCGGACCCAGATGCCACCGCCTTCGAAGGCGTGATTTCTGGTGACCAAGGACTCTTCGATATGCAGTTGTGACGGCTCGTGTTCCACGTTGAAGTGGACGATGCCACCTCCGCGGTCACCCCGATTTCCAAGGAACCGGCATCCATGGAACCGATTGCATCCACTCATCGTCTTGACGCCGCCTCCATCGCCCGAGGTCCATCCATCGAGGAAGTCGCAGTCGAGGATCTCGGCCTGACCCCGGAAGAACATGGCATTGCCCCCCTCGGCGTCCGCGAAGCCACGAACGAAGACACACCGTTCGATTCGACCGGTGAAGTTCATCGCATAGAGATTTCCACCGAACGTGGACCGATTCTGGTCGAAGATGCAATCCTCAAGATGAGCGGCGTTGTTATGCAGGTAGACGCCACCACCCACCCAGAATCCGGCGGGCGATCGACTTCCGGTCGATCCTCCCGAGATCGTGAAGCCCCTGATCTTCGTTCGGGAATCGACTCTGTTTCCGATTCGGAGCACACTCGATTCAGAGACGGCCGGTCGGATCACCGTCACTTCGGCGCCGCCCGTCGATTCCAGAGTGAATGCGGATCCTGATTCGATCACGAGGCACTCCTCGTACGTGCCGGGATGCACGACGATCCGGCCCCCATCACCGACCATCGCGATCGCCTCCTGGATCGACGGCGTATCGTCCGGAACCGAGACCAGGACGGGCCTGACGGCATCCTCGATGTTTCGGTCCGATCGAACCAGAAGACCGATCAGGACGCCGAAGAGCAGGATTCCCACCGCCACCGGAAGGAGCATGCTCGATCGCCCTCGTTCGCGCATGCTTCGGAACGCATCTCCCTCCGACAGCGCGGTTCGAATCTCCAAGGCCAGCGCCGAAGCGTCCGACTGCCGTCTGCTGGGTTCCTTCGAGAGTGCGCGCTCGATCACCCGGACCAGTGATTCAGGCGTCGAAGGCGAGATCCTCCGAAGGTCGAGCGGTGGAACGTGCCGAATGGCCTGCACCGCCGCCAGAAGATTTTCACCGATCTCGTAGGGCGCCCGCCCGGTGATCATTCGAAACGCCACCACGCCAAGCGCGTAGACGTCGGTCCTCGGTGACACCGGACCAAGGGAGATGTCGACCTGTTCGGGCGCCATGTATGCCGGCGTGCCGAGGAGGGAACCCTCGATGGTTCGCTGCATGCTCGAACGGCGCAGATCCGGCTGAAGGTGGGCGATGCCGAAGTCGATCACGCGAACGCGACCGTCCGATCCGACGAGAAGGTTGCTCGGTTTGAGATCTCGATGGACGATTCCCCTTGCATGGGCCTGTGCGATCGCGTCGCATGCCTCCAGCAGAAGATCCAGCGAGGCCTCCATGGAATCCATGCCCGCCCTGGTGTTGAGCGTCAGGTCGCTGATCCAGCGGGGATCGGGAACCAGTTCCATCGCGATCCACGGCGACTCGAGGTTC
>CAJWFU010000276.1:0-4418 GCA_913031315.1 uncultured Phycisphaerae bacterium
CCGTGGACCAACTTTGCGTGGAACTGCAGGACGATTGGGTGCGCGTCCTTGATGCCGATCTGCTGCAGCTTGGCGAGCACGACCTCGGCGAGGTCGCCCACATGAGCTACGGCACCATGGCCCTCACCGGCCAGCGCAAGGCTCGCAACTGGTCGAACTCGCTCAACTCCCGACATGCCATCGTCGGCAACCGCGGAGTCGAGAACTCGAGCTACGATGACAACGATTACCTGTCTTCGAAGACCCTGCTCATCCACGGTCCCCGAAAGGGCTGGGTAGGAAACACCTGTTACGGAGACGGCCACTGCGAGCTCCACAACTCGTTCTTCCCCGAGACGCTTGAGACCATCGGTTCCAACGGCGACAACGATGGTCTGTTCTCACTCGAAGACGACGAAGGAATCCAAGGATCCGACGTCTACCTCTGCGTCACCAACGGAGGCTCCGCCTCCTCGGGTGGTCAGAACTCCGACGACTACCAACACAATGAGACCTGGGACTGATCCCACTGGTTTCAATCGACGGTTCTCCGTCGAAAACCGTGACGAAAACGCACCGCCCGTGGCCCCTGGCCGCGGGCGGTGCCCTTTTGAGGTGAGACATCATCTCGCCGCCGCCATTCGAGGCGTACCATGTCGGTAATGTGGATCCGCACTCAAAGTTCAAACACCATCGATGCCTTTCGACGCGGGATGGTGTTGTTCACCGCCACGATCCTTTTCGCTCTCGCCCTGGTGCCGTCACTGGCCACCACACCGATTCCCACCTTCGGCGACGACGTGATCCCCGCCGGCCGGAAGGCCGACACGGTGGCGATCATCAGCATTCACGGCCCCATCGACGGCATCACCAGGCACTCGTTGGAACGACGACTTGAGGCCGCCGTCGCCGAAGGTGCGGACGCCGTGGTGCTTGAGATCGACACTCCGGGTGGAGACCTGCAAGCCACGTTTGAAATCCTCGAGCTGATTCGGACAAAGGCACCATCCAACACCATCGCCTGGATCCGCCCCCGGGCCTTCAGCGCCGGAACGATCATCGCACTGGCCACTCGGGAGATCGTGACCACGCCCACCGGTGTCTTTGGAGACGCCGCTCCCATTCGCGCCATGCCGCTGGCGGGGCTTCAGAAACTCCCGGCGGCCGAGCGGGCGAAGATCGAGGCTCCCCTGCTCTCCGAATTGGTCTCAGATGCCCGACGCCAGGGGTGGGACGAAAAACTGGTTCAGGCATTCGTCGCCGTCGACATCGAACTCTGGCTGATCCGCAATCGGGAGACTGGCGATCGACTCTTCGTGGATGCGGCCGAATACGAACGCATCTACGGCGAACCACCGGTCGCGACGCGGGTTCAGCGACTTCCCGCCCCCCCCGCCCGAGACGAGGCGACCGGCCTGCTCACCGGACCCGCCCGCGTCGAGCAAGGCGAGACTCCGACCAACAAGGCGGAACGGGATCTGGCGATTGAATTCGTCCAGGAGATGCCATCCCGCCGACCGGTTCTGGGGCCGGAAGCGGCGGAAGACTGGGTGTCACTGGGCCAGGTCGTCTCCTCGGATGAACTCCTGGTTCTTCAGGCGGACGAGGCCCTTGCCTATGGGTTCAGCAGCGGCACGATCGCCGACGAGACGGAGCTTCAGACTTTTCTTGGTTCGAACACGACGATCCGACTTGATGAAACCTGGTCGGAATCAATGGTCCGATTGCTCACCCTGTGGCCGGTGCGGGCCGTCTTGATCGCCGCATTCCTCATCGGCTTCTTCCTTGAAGCCGCAGCCCCGGGATATGGAATCTTCGGCCTGATCGCTCTGGTGAGCCTGTCGGTACTTCTCGGCGCTCCGCTGCTCACGGGCCTCAGCGACTGGTGGACGATCGTCGCGGTCGTGATCGGCCTGGGGCTGGTCGCCCTCGAACTCTTCTTTCTGCCGGGCATCGGTTTCGTCGGTGTCCTGGGCGGTCTGTGCATCTTTGCCGGACTGGTCGGCACCTTCGTTTCCGGCGACCCCTTCTCGCCGGAGGCTCGAAACGATCTTCTCCGCGGCATCGGTACCACGTCGATCGGAATGATTGCGGCCGGAGTCGGCATCTGGCTCGCCTGGAGATCCCTGCCTCACACCAAATTGGGCCGAGGATTCATCCTCTCAGCGGAGATTGGTGGCGAACAGGCCTCCGAAGGGCCTGCGAAGTCACGGCACCGGACGGACCAAACCCCGCTCATCACCCCCGGTTCCATAGGCCGGACGACAACCCCTCTTCGAACCGCCGGTCGGGTCGAATTCGACGGGCGAATCGTCGACGCCCGAAGTACCGGGGCTTTCATCGACGTCGACATACCGGTTCGAGTCGTCGACTCCGATCGCTTCGGTGTCCTGGTGGAGACTCTCGAATCATGAATGTCACATCTTCTCTCGGCCCCATCTCGGAGCCATTGACTCTCTTCGCCCAGGCCGGAGTGGCTGGCGGGTCGGAGGCCGGAGATCCCGTCTGGCTCTCCATCGGATTCGGGCTGGGAGTGCTCGCGCTCATCCTGTTCGCGGTGGAGATCTTCATCCCCACCGCAGGAATGGTGGGAATCCTCTGCGGCATCTCCGCGGTCGGATCGATCCTGGCCTTCTTCCAGTATTCAGGCAGCGCCGGTGGCTTTGCGATCCTCACCTATCTGATCGCCACGCCGTTCCTGCTCATCTATGGCGTCAAATTGTGGTCCCAGAGCCCAATCGGACGCCGGTTGATCCTCGGGGGCACCGATGCGGTCGATGCCCGGGGTCGAGACGAGGAAAGCGTGGAGGCGGAGCTCGCCGCCGATCGTCGCGAGGCCGTGGAACTGGAGGAGTCGATGATCGGCCGCGTGGCCACCACCGTGACCCCGCTCCGTCCGATCGGGGTGATTCGCCTCGACGATCATCGCCGGGACGCTCTGGCCGAGACCGGAGTCATCGAGGAAGGTGTTGAAGTCGAGATCGTCGAGATCGTCGATGACCAGATCAAGGTTCGGCCTCGCCGTTGAATCGGACGTAGACTGCCGTCTCCTCGTCTTCGGAGTCCCCCCATGCCCACCTGGCAAATCGTCGCTCTCAGTGTTGTCGGACTGGTCCTGCTCATCGCCATCGCGGTACTGGGTCGATTCGTCGGTCTCTGGATCCAATCGGTCGTTTCCGGCGCCCCCGTGGGCCTGCTCGACCTCTTCATGATGCGACTCCGGAAGGTTCAACCCTCCGCGATCGTGCTGAACCGGATTTCGGCCAAGAAAGCCGGCCTCGAACTGAAGGCGGCCCCGCTCGAGGCTCACTTCCTTGCCGGTGGCAACATCGAGCGAGTGGTTCGCGCCATGATCGCCGCGGACAAGGCGAAGATCGATCTTCCCTGGGACCGCGCGACCGCGATCGACCTCGCAGGCCGGGACATTCTCGAAGCGGTCCGAACCTCGGTCGACCCGAAGGTGATCGACTGTCCGAGCCCCGGTTCCACCCGGACCACCATCGATGCCGTGGCCGGCGATGGCATCCAGCTCCGAGCTCGAGCTCGGGTGACCGTCCGCACGAACATCGCACGGCTGGTCGGTGGTGCGACCGAGGAAACGATCATCGCCCGGGTCGGCGAGGGCATCATTTCCACGATCGGCTCGGCCGAAAGCCACAAGAAGGTGCTTGAGAATCCGGATCGGATCTCCAAGACCGTGCTTCAGAAGGGACTCGATTCCGGAACCGCTTTCGAGATCCTTTCGATCGACATCGCCGACATCGACGTCGGGGCCAACATCGGCGCCCAGCTCCAGACCGACCAGGCCGAGGCCGACACCAAGCGATATCAGGCCGAGGCGGAACAACGACGCGCTCTCGCCGTGGCTCAGGAAGCCGAGCACAACGCGGACGCCGCGAAGAACCGAGCCTTGGTGATTCTGGCCGAGAGTGAAGTTCCCAAGGCGATGGCAGCCGCATTCCGTGACGGTCACCTGGGAGTCATGGACTACTACCGGATGCAGAACGTGATCGCCGATACCGCGATGCGAAACACCGTGGCCGGCGAGGACGAACGCACCGACGACTGACCCCGCGGCGACGCCCGCCGGAGCATGCCGTGCCCGTCCTGCACCTGGTCATTCCCTTTCTCAACGAGGAATCGACCCTGAACACGATCGTCGACCGCCTCCAGGCCTGCCAATGGCCCGAGGGCTGGGCGGCGAGCGTGGTCCTGGTCGACGACGGCAGCGATGAGAAGGCGTCCCGCGCCTCCGAAGATCTCGCGGAGGCTCGGAATTCTCTCGACCTCCGACTGATTCGACACGACGTCAATCGGGGAAAGGGTGCCGCCCTGCGAACCGGCCCAGCCTTTTTCCATGATGCCGCGCGGGGCGGCGAAGCCGGACAGCGGAAAGCCCGAGGCCAGGCCCTTGGCCGTCATGACGATATCCGGCTGCA
>CAJWFU010000277.1:0-4411 GCA_913031315.1 uncultured Phycisphaerae bacterium
GAGATGAACGGCTGAGCCGCGGCCATCATTCGAATGTGGCCTTCCGGAGCGATGAATCGATGACCTTCGGGGCCGCACTTGTTGGCGCAGTCGAAGATCGGGAGGTGCTCGTCCTTGAGGTGCGGGGCGCCTTCCACGGTCTGGGTTCCGCAGATGCTGCGGTTCAACGCGTGGCATTGGGCGGAGTTGAGTCCGAGGGCCTTGAGGCCGTCGAAGGTCATGTCTGACTTCGCGGTTTCCGCGTCGACGCCCAACGCTTCGAGAACCGTGGCCGGCATCGACCAGGCATTGAATGCGAATCGGAGTTCGAAGACCGTGGGAAGCTGGTTCTCGAGGTTCACGACGGCTTCACTGTCGTATCCCTTGCCGACCAGGAACTCCCGGAAGGTGGTGCCGTCCTGATTCGGACTTCCATCCTCGAGCGGCATGGTCACGCCGAGGTCGAGGCGACCCATGACGTGGGCGATGATCTCGTCGATCATCTCGTTCTCGTAGCCGAGCGAGGCCAGGGCGGGGCGAAGCGACTGGTTCGCGATCTTGA
The DNA here is from genome assembly GCA_913031315.1 of uncultured Phycisphaerae bacterium. Classification (GTDB taxonomy): domain Bacteria; phylum Planctomycetota; class Phycisphaerae; order Phycisphaerales; family SM1A02. The sequence continues at coordinate 542 of CAJWFU010000277.1, forward strand.
AGTACCCGCCGCCGGCGAGCTTCTTGAACTTCACCAGGGCGAAGTCGGGCTCCACGCCGGTGGTGTCGCAGTCCATGAGCAGGCCGATCGTACCGGTGGGGGCGATGACCGAAACCTGAGCGTTGCGGAAGCCGAACTTCTCACCGAACGCGAGAGCGTCATCCCAGGCGCTGGTGGCTCGGGTCAGCATCTCGTCGGAGTTCGTGAGGTTGGCGTTGCGGATCGCCTCGTGGTCGATGGGAACCGGGGTGATTCGCAGTGACTCGTACTCTTCGGAATCTCGGGCGACCCCGTGAGCGGCGTGACGGTGGTTCCGGATGACCCGCATCATGTGGTCGCGATTGGCCTCGTAGCCCGCGAAGGGACCGTGTTCCGCGGCGAGGAGGGCGCTGGCCGCGTAACTTCGGCCGGTGAGGATCGCGGTGAGAGAACCCGAGATCGCTCGTCCTTCCTCGCTGTCGTAGGGGATGCCGGCCTGCATGAGCATGGCGCCGAGGTTGGCGTAGCCGAGGCCCAGAGTTCGGTACTTCCAGCTTCGTCGAGCGATTTCCTCGCTCGGGAAGCTCGCCATGAGGACCGAGATCTCCAGCACGATGGTCCAGAGGCCGATCGCGTGTTCGTACCCGTCGACGTCGAAGACGCGGCTCTTGCTGTCGTAGAACTTGAGCAGGTTGATGGAGGCGAGGTTGCACGCCGTGTCATCGAGGAACATGTACTCGGAGCACGGGTTGCTCGCGTTGATGCGGCCGCCCTCGGGGCAGGTGTGCCAGGCATTGATCGTCGAGTCGTACTGGACGCCCGGATCGGCGCACTTCCAGGCCGCGAAGCAGACTCGTTCCCAGAGGCCGTTGGCGGGGATGGACTTCTGGACTTCGCCGTCGGTCCGACGAATGAGGTTCCAATCCTCGTTGGCGTCGATGGCATCGAAGAAGCGGTCGGAGATGCGGACGCTGTTGTTCGAGTTCTGACCGCTGACCGTGTAGTACGCCTCGCCATTGAAGTCGTAGTCGAGGACCAGGCCGAGATCGTTGGCGACCTTTCGCTGATCCTCGTCGAGGTGCTTCATGCCTTCGACGAGGGCGGCGACCTTGATCTCCTCGCAGACCTTCCAGTCGACGAAGGATTCGATGTCGGGGTGATCCAGGTCGAGGCAGACCATCTTCGCGGCTCGGCGGGTGGTGCCGCCGGACTTGATCGCACCGGCGGCCCGGTCGCCGATCTTCAGGAAGCTCATCAGGCCGGAGCTCTGGCCGCCGCCGGAGAGCGGCTCCTGTTCGCCGCGGATGTCGGAGAAGTTGGTGCCGGTTCCGGAGCCGTACTTGAAGAGGCGAGCCTCTCGGGTCCAGAGATCCATGATCCCGCCTTCGCCGACCAGGTCGTCGCTCACTCGCTGGATGAAGCAGGCGTGGGGCTGGGGATGGGAATAGGCGTCGGGGGCGAGGGTGACTTCCCCGGTCGAGTGATCCGGAATGAAGTGGCCCTGGGCCGGACCGCTGATGCCGTAGGCGAGGTTGAGGCCGGTGTTGAACCACTGGGGGCTGTTGGGAGCCGCCATCTGGTGGAGCAGCATGTAGGCCAGTTCGGCCTCGAACGCGTTCGCGTCGGCGGGGGTCGAGAAGTAGCCGTACTGTTCGCCCCAGTGTCGCCAGCAACTCGCGAGTCGATTGACGACCTGCTTCACGGAGCGTTCGGGGCCCAGGACCGGGGTGCCGTTCTCGTCCGTCAGCGTTTCGCCGTTGGCATCAAGCTGCGGAACGCCAGCCTTCCGGAAGTACTTGCTGACCACGATGTCGGTGGCCAGCTGACTCCAGGACGCGGGAATCTCCGCGTCATTCATCTCGAAAACGAGTGAGCCGTCCGCATTGCTGATGCGGCTGGAGCGGGTGGTCCACTCCACCGAATCGAAGACATCGTTGGTGCTGTTGGTGAATCGTCGGGAAATCTTCATCGGGTGTCGTCCTTGAACGTCGGATTGTCTGGCGAGGAGGAGAGGGCCCGGGGCACACCCCGCATCGGGCGGACGGCCACGCCTGGTCTGGCGTGAAGGGCGTCCGTGCGGGGATGGGCAGGGGCCGGCTGAACGGATTTGCGGGCGAACGGAGGAGGAGTGGCCGGTTCGGAACCGCGCGAGGAGACGACTGAGGGAACAACGAGGAATCGCGGGGCGATTCTTCGATCATCCTGGCGATCGTCTTGGATGAGCGCGTGCACCGTCATGGCGTCACCGTCCTGTCTTGGCCTTGAAGACCGTCGGATGGGCCTGGCGTCGGTCGTCCACCGGACGAACTCGACCATGCCTGCTCTCGAACTGCCGAAGCGGTCCGAGCCGACCCGCTCGTGAGACCTCTGGATCGCCGGGTCGGCGTTCAATCCAGAGGCGGGGGAGTCGTCGACATCCTGTCGGCGGTCTCCGTCCTGCGGAGGTCGCCGTCAATGGCGACCACACACGGCAAGGGGAACCTTTGGTTCCTCCTTGCTAGGTCTCTTTCTTCCCTCGAACACTCGAAAAGGCCTCTACTGACCCCATGAGGGGGATTTCAACCGGTTGCCTTGACTGCGTCACCCACTCACAAAGAGTGATTCAGTCACCCGGGTTGATGTCGACGGGACGTTTCCGCCCGTCTCGACTTCAGGTCCGAGAACCCATCCGATTCGCACTCCTGGGAAGTAGAAACTTCGGAACGCCTCCCTCGGCGATTCACCCGCTTCCGAACCTAGTTTCACCACTATATGTAGTAGTCGCAACCCTTAAACCACTACATTTGGTCCTTCTTTCACAAGTCTTCAAGAAAACAGGAAACTTGTCGACCCCGGAAATCGTACCCGGAGCCCAGAATCTGTCCAGCACACCATCTGGTTGTGGAAGCAGCGCCGTGGGGTGCCGATCCCCAACCCCTTGTGGATAAAGAGCCGCTGGCTGACAATTGACCATCGTGGGATGCTCCGGACCCGAACGTGACCCGTACACTGCCGGAATGAGCCTCGACCACGATTTTCTCCTTGGTGACCTGACCGACGCCCAGCGTGAGGCCGTCACACACGTGGATGGTGCCGCTCTGGTCCTCGCCGGTCCGGGGTCGGGGAAGACCCGGGTCATCACTCGCCGCATCGCCTACCTCGTCTCCCTCGGCGTGCCGGCCTGGCAGATTCTGGCGGTGACCTTCACCAACAAGGCCGCGGGCGAGATGCGAGATCGAGTCGAGCATCTTCTTCCCGTGGATCTGCCCGGAAGACGAGGGCTGACGGTGGCGACCTTTCACGGATTCTGCGCCCGACTGCTTCGGGATCACGCGGCCGCCGCGGGGGTGTCACCCGACTATTCGATCTACGACTCCGGTGATCAACGGACGGCGATGAAGCAGGCGTTGGAGCGGGCGGGGCTGGATCCCTCGAACTGGCCGCCGCAATCAATGCTTTCACAGATCAGCCAGGCGAAGAACGCCCTGCAGTCGCCCGACGACTTTCGGGCCGAGGCGGACGACTTCCACGCCCGCATGGTGGCGAAGGCCTACGACGCGTACCAGGCGATTCTGGAGCGGAATCATGCGGTCGATTTCGATGATCTGCTTCGGCACTGCGCGACGCTGCTGAGAAACGACGGCCAGGTTCGAGGTGAACTCCAGAACCGGTTCCGTTACGTGTTGATCGATGAATACCAGGACACCAACCACGCTCAGTTCGTGATGGCCAATGCGATCGCCGCCGCTCACGGGAACCTCTTCGTGGTCGGTGATCCCGACCAGTCGATCTACGCGTGGCGGGGGGCGGACATACGCAACATCCTCGACTTCGAGGAACACCACCCCGGGGCGATCACCATTCCCCTCGGCCGGAACTTTCGATCGACCGGGCACATCGTGCAGGCCGCAA
>CAJWFU010000278.1:0-4393 GCA_913031315.1 uncultured Phycisphaerae bacterium
TCATGAAGATGTCACGAGCCCGAGGTGGCTTCATCGATTCGCCCCCTGATCTCGATCACCCCGGTCATCCTGATCATCGTCACCAGCCTCTTCCAATCGGACCTGGAGCCAGGTGCGGGCGTAGCGCCACAGGCGGTCGATCTCGGTGGGATCGACCTCGTGCAGAAGCGCGTTGTGCCGACGGTCGGTACCGAAACAGAGCTTCATGACCGCGACCGAATGGCTCGCCGGGTCGTGCTCGGCCAACGCCTGCTTCGCGGCCTCGTTCTCAAGGCCCGAATCGCCCACCGTGGCGGTGTTGGCGAGGGCGCCCTCGGCGAACTCGAAGTCGACCCGGGCCCGGTCGCCGCCCCGCTTCTTCCGATCGCGGTTCCGGGCGTGATCGATGAGCAACTGACCCATCACCCGCCACGCGGCCCCGAAGAACATCCCGCGGTCGTCGAACTCTCCGACCACGCCCTGGCCATGCATTCGCATCCACGCTTCGTTGACGATGTCGGTGGCCTGGAGATCCTGGGCCTGAAGTTCCCGCGAGAGCCGAGCGCTCGCCAGCGACCGCAGTTCTTCGATTCCTGCGGCCCACACCCGGGCCAGGGCGTCGTCATCCCCCGCCTGGGCGTCCTGCAGCCACTGCGTCATCGGGGCGTCTTTGAAATCATCATCGTGCATGTCGACTCGTCCTCCGCTGCGATCGATCGTCCCAGAATTTAAGGGCGGTTGGTCGAAAATACCAAGCATGGCTCATGGACCGCCGATGAACAACCCCCTTCACCCCGTCCGAAGGGATCTGCGAGTCGAATTCAGACGGGATCTGGGACAGGGTTTCGCGGAAGATCTTCGGGAGAACCCGATCGCCCGGATCGAACTCCGGCCGTGATCAATCTTCCCAGTCGAAGACTTCGAGAATCGCGTCCGCGGACCGCGTGTCAGGTTCGAAGCCCTCGAATGCGGCCCGGACCTCGTCGAGTCCGGCGACCAGGCGATCTCGAACTCCGTCGTCTTCGAGGATCGGCAGCGCGGCCTCGATGATCGGTCGCGCCGCAAGACCGTTTCGATAGGGAACGAACTCGGGAACCACTTCCCGGTCGAGGACGATGTTCGGCAGCAATTTGAACGCCGCACGAACGAGGGTGTTCGCGATCGGCATCTGCCAGGCCGGAATCGCGTAGCTCCCCACCATCGGGCAGGACTGGCGAGCAAGATCGAGGCTCACCGTGCCGCTGGTCGCGAGGGCGAGGTCGGCCCAGCCGATGGTGGTTTCCAGTCGGTCCTGTCGGAGATGGACCCCGTCGGGCAGTGTCGGGAATCGCGCTCGGATCAGGGCCGCGATGCCGTCGTTGGTGGCCCGGATCAACGCGACCGCACCCGGATGACGATCGCGGATTCGAGTGAAGGCCGCGAGCTGGTGGCCGAGGTTGGCGTGGATCTCCCCGCTTCGACTTCCCGGCAGGATGAGAATCCGTGGCTCGCCTCCCGGAAGGGACTCCGCCTCCACCTCAAGGACGCGGGGATCAAGAACCTTTCTCATCACCGGGTGACCGACGAACCTGGCCTCCACCCCTCGATCACCGAACCAGGATTCCTCGAACGGCAGGAGACAAAGGACCAGATCGGTGTTGCGGCGGAGTCGTCGGACCCGCCAGGAACCCCAGGCCCAGATCTTCGGCGCGATGAAGTGGACGGTCCTGGCCCCGCGGGCTCGAAGCCGCTCGCAGATCGGGAAGTTCGCCGAAGGACTGTCGACCGCCACGTGCAGACGAACCGGGTTCTCCGCGGCCCAGGCATCGATTCGATCGATCACCTTCTTGATTTCAAAGGCCTTCAGGAACCCTGCCAGCCCCATCACTCCGTCATCGGCCGTTCGCTCGATGATCTCGGCTCCGGCCTCTTCCAATCGCGGGCCACCCCAGGCCACGATTCGAAGATCGGGCCGCCGACGGCGGATCTCCCGGACCACGGGGGCCACGTGGGCATCGCCGCTGGGTTCGAAGGTGGTGATCAGCACCACTCCCGGCTCGGAGCCGGCGCCGGGAACGGGAAGCGTGATTTCCGGAACGGACATTCTCGAAGGATACCGCTGGTCCGGACCTGGATGCTCCGCGGGGAGACCGGCTCCGGTAGGATTCTCGCCTGAATCGATTTCCTGCCCTGCACCGGAAGGCTGCCCTCCATCATGCTCAAGCGGACGCACCACTGCAACGCTCTTCGGCCCGAACACATCGGCGAGACCGTCGTTCTCGCGGGTTGGGTGAACACATACCGTGATCACTCCAAGGCCCTCGTCTTCATCGATCTCCGAGACCGCCAGGGACTCACCCAGATCGTCTTCGACACCGCAGAGGTCCCGGCCGAGGTCGTGGATGCGGCTCAGGGGCTCCGACGCGAATACGTGATCGCGGTTCGAGGCACGGTCCGTGCCCGCGGTGGCGGTGCGAACCCCAAGCTCGAGACGGGTGAGATCGAAGTGCTCGCCTCGGAACTGGAGATCCTCAACAAGGCGGAAACGCCGCCCATCCTGCCCGACGATCACGAAGCCTCGAAGATCGGCGAGGAGATTCGACTCAAGAATCGGTACCTCGATCTTCGACGTCCCTCGATGCAACGAATTCTGGAGACCCGTTCGCGCGTCGCCCAGTACACGCGGGCGTTCTTCCACGAACGTGAATTCCTTGAAGTCGAAACCCCGCTGCTCATCAAGTCCACCCCCGAAGGCGCACGCGACTTCGTGGTGCCGAGCCGTCTCGAAGCCGGCGCGTGGTACGCCCTGCCACAGAGTCCCCAGCTTTTCAAGCAGATCCTGATGATCGCCGGATGCGAACGCTACATCCAGCTGCCCAAGTGTCTGCGAGACGAGGATCCCCGGGCCGACCGCCAGGCCGAGTTCACCCAGATCGACCTCGAAATGAGCTTCATCGATCGTGATGACGTCCTCGAGACGATGGGCGGATTCGCCACCGCGCTCTGGAAGGAGATGCTCGGCGTCGACGTGGGCGAAATTCCTCGGATGACCTGGCACGAATCGATGGAGCGATACGGCATCGACCGTCCCGACCTCCGATTCGGCCTCGAGATCTCGGACATCAGCGATCTCGCGGCGAAGACCGACTTCGGCGTCTTCACCTCCGCCCTCGAGAAGTCCAGCCCCATGGGTTCGGGCGTGGTCAAGGCGTTCCGCGTGCCGGGCGGGGTGGAGAAGCTCACCCGCAAGATGACCGACGGCTATTCCGAGTGGATCAAGCTCTTCGGTGCCGGTGGCGTGCCGACCACCAAGTGCAACGGCGAGGGCTTCGAGTCGGGGGTCGGCCGATTCGTCGAGCCGATCGCGGCCGAACTCATCGAACGACTCGGCTGCGAGAAGGGCGACACCGTCTTCTTCACCGCCGACACCTGGGAAGTGGCGACCAAGTCGATCGGCGAACTTCGAATCAAGGTCGCCCGCGATCTGGAACTCATCGACCAAGACGCCTGGAAGTTCGTCTGGGTCATCGACTTTCCGATGTTCGAACTCGACGAGGAATCAAACCGCTGGGTCGCCCTTCACCACCCCTTCACCGCTCCCAACCCGGGCCAGGAGGGACTGCTGGAGACCGACCCCGGCAACTGCATCAGCGCCGGTTACGACCTGGTGTGCAATGGCAGCGAGATCGGTGGCGGCTCGATTCGTATCCACGATCCCGCCGTGCAACAGAAGGTCTTCGACCTCATCGGACTCTCCCCGGAGGAGGCCCAGATGAAGTTCGGGTTCCTGCTGCGAGCCCTGAAGCACGGCGCGCCGCCGCACGGCGGCATCGCTTTCGGACTCGATCGTCTGATCATGCACCTGGTCGGTACCGACAACATTCGGGACGTGATCGCGTTCCCGAAGACCCAGTCCGGCGGCGATCTCATGATCGAGGCACCCGGCCCGATCGATGCCTCCCAGATGGTCGAGCTGCACGTCAAGAGCGTGATGCCTTCCTGACACCGGCTCGAGATCCGAATCACCAGACGAAGACGGGCCCGCGTTCAACGCGGGCCCGTCTTCATCCTGCGGATGCCGGATTCAGATCAGGCCGACGCCTCTTCCTCGTCGGGGGCGAGGCGGGTGATGAGTCGGGCTCCGACCGCGTCACCCCAGACATTCACCGTGGTGCGGCACATGTCGAGGATGCGGTCGACGCCGATGATCACGCCGATCGCCTCCAGAGGCAGCGGCTGGATTCCACGTCCCGCGAGACTGGTGTTCACCGCTGCGACCACGATCACCATGGTGACCAGGCCCGCACTCGGAATACCCGCGGCGCCCACCGCGGCGAGGGTCGCGGTCACGACCACGATCACCAGTTCGCCCATCGCGAGGTCGATGCCCCAGAGCTGGAACATGAAGACCACCGCGACCGCCTCGTAGAGGGCG
>CAJWFU010000279.1:0-4378 GCA_913031315.1 uncultured Phycisphaerae bacterium
GTGTGTCCGTCGGAGGCGAGCCGCTCCACGATGTCCGGGTGCCGCGTCGCCGAATCTCCGATCAGGAAGAAGGTGGCTCGAGCGTCATGTTCCCGCAGGAGGTCGAGCAGTGCGGGAGTGGTCTCTCCGCCTGGTCCATCATCGAAGGTCAGGGCAAGAATTCCTTGTCCGTTCGTCCCTCGACGGAGCCTTCGGTCACCCACGAGGCGGGCCAGAATCCCCGCACCGAGCCATCCGGCGGCGAAGGCGAATACGATGGCGAGGCTGGTGAGTAGCAGGACCACCGGTCGAGTATAACGACGCGGCGTGGCGGTTTCGTGATCTCGGATTCGGTTGGTGGTTCATCGTTTCGCGGTCGGGGCACCTTTCACGCCAATGTCTTCTTCTGACTCCATCATTCGCCGTCGGGATCTTCGCCTCCTCGTGGGGGACGGTGTCGCGTGGGCGGTGATGACCGGGGCCGGCGAATGGCAGTTCGTGCTGTTTGCGCTGGCCCTGGGCATGGGCGAAGTCGAGAGCGGTCTGGTGGCCACGGTCCCCGTGTTCATCGGCGCCGTCCTGCAACTGGTGACTCCCTGGGGGGCCCGGCGGGTCGGATCATTGCGTCGATGGACCGCGGTTTGCGCCGGTGTCCAGGCGGTGTCGTTGTTGCCCCTCGTGGTTGCGGCCCTGATCGGCGCCATGCCGGTCTGGCTGCTCTATGCGACGGTCGCGGTCTACTGGGCCACCGGATACATGACCAGCCCGACCTGGCAGACCTGGTTCACCACGCTGGTGCCCCGACGGGTTCGGGCGACGTTCTGGGCCCGTCGAAGCCGCTGGATCCAGGGAGCGTTGGGCCTTGGACTCGCGGTGGGGGTGATCCTTCAGAAGGGCGAGTCGTTGGGACGCCCGCTCGAAGCGTTCGCGGTGGTGTTCGCGATCGCCGCGATCGCACGGGGCGTTTCCACCTGGTGTCTCTCCTCGCAGTCCGAACCACGTCCGGAACTCGCGGCGACGATCGAGATGCCGACGCCCCAGGTCCTGCGACGACTGCTCGCCGACGGACGGACCCGCGGTCTGCTCGGGTACATGCTCGCCTTCTCCTTCTGTGTCTTCGTGACCGCACCGTTCTTCGGTCCGTACATGCGGGAGCATCTGGGCCTCGAGTACTGGCAGATCATGTGCGTGCAACTGGGGACCTTCGGATCCAAGGTGCTCTTCATGCCCCTGGTCGGTCGGATGATCAACCGACTGGGACCGGGCCGAGTCCTGTGGATCGGGGCCCTCTCCACCATGCCCGCCGCCGGTTTCTGGCTCTTCACCGATCCGTGGTGGAACCTCGTGCTCCTGCAGGTCTATGTGGGCTTCGGCTGGGCCTGCTGGGAGAACGGTTCCTTCCTGCTGGTCTTCGACACCATTCCCGAGGAACGTCGAACGCCGATCATGACCGTCTATCAACTCGTGCTGGCGATCGCGATGATGGCCGGCAGTCTGCTCGGGGGAATCATTCTCGAGTTCTTCGGAACGGCGTCCGAGGCGGCGTCGGTCGGGACGGTTGGTGATGCCCCGGTCAGATCCGGGCCGGTCTACGAGGGATACGCCGCGATCTTCCTCCTGACCTCCGCCATGCGGGTGGTGACCCTGTTCATGCTCGCATCGATCGAGCCGAGCGGGCTGCGACTCCGCCACCGGGCACGGAAGGTCCTGGTGTGGACCGTCTCGACCGTACCCGGATTTCCAGCCGTCCTGTTTCGAACCTCGGTGGTCCGGGACGAGGAGGAGGACGATTCCTGATCAACCGAGGCCGAAGGACCTCGACTTCTTGCTCTTCTTCTGGAACGCCGCTTCAAGATCCTCGCGTTCGAAGCCGTCCGGTACGAGGTCCGCGGTCGCGAATCGGTAGAGCGCCACCTGGGTGATGCCGCGAAGGGTTCCAGAGACGATCGACCAGAGAATCAGGATGACGATTCCGGCCAGGAAGAGGATTCCTCCCAGAGCGTCGATGGAGATCCCGACTCCGGATCCCACGGACAAGCCGAAGGCGAAGACGACGACGCCACCGATCATCAGGCCGAAGGCGAGAACGCTGATCACGATCCCGATCACGCCGAAGCCGACCGCGAGCACGAGCGTCTCGCCCCAGGTCGACCGCAGGGTCTGGACGGAACTGCGGATGGCCTTGATCGGGCCGACTCCTTCGAGCACCACGGCGGGCAGCGCGAAGTAACTCGCGATCGACCAGGCCATTCCCACGAGCGCCAGCACGATCTTGCCGATCAGACCCGCTCGCTCGGAGAGCAGGCGAAGGATCATTCCGATCGTCCCGGCGACGATCGACCAGGCAAGGATCAACGGCACCCGCCGCAGAGCCAGGCCGAGGCCGATTCGGAGCCCGGTGGGGCGTCCCTGGAAGTGTTCATCCGCGGCGGCGATCAGGGCGGCGTTGAAGAAGATCACCACGAAGCTGGTCGAGATGTAGAAGAACAGCAGGTACAGGATGCCTGTGGCCTTCCAGAAATCCGAGAGGCCGCCGCCCTCGTCCGTGTCCGAGTCCTTCGGAGTCGGGGCGACGCTTCCGGTGTTCACGGCGTCTGCGGTCGTTGCCGGAGTGGACGCGGTCGACGACTTTTCATCGGAGGCGAGATCGGCGGTCATTTCGGCTGACAGCTCGCTTCGCAGTTCCGGATCCAGGCTCAGGGCGGTCACCACCGGCACCGCGAAGCTCGCGATCACGACCAGGGTCACGAGCGAACTGATGATCGGAAGCAGGAGAAGCGAGCGATGACTCTTCAGGACTTCCCAGGAAGCCTTCAGGAGGACGGCGGAGCGTTTGATTCGATTGCTCATGAGAAGGATCTCGTCGAGGGCGGTTTGAATGGTCGATCGATCACGGAGTCTCGGCGGGTTCGTGGACGCCGTACACGAGTTGCCGGAGCCGACGGGGAATCTCGAAGTTGAACTCCCGGGCCCGGGTCATGAAGATCACGAACAGGTCGTTCTCCCGGTCGATCCAGAAGTGGGTGTTGTGGTAGCCGCTCCAGCCGAAGAGCCCGTCGGGCGCCTCGGATCCTTCGGCGGTGGGATCCGAGAGTATGAAGACGCTGAATCCCATGTCCATTCCGGGCATGAGTGCAGGGAAGATGTCCTCGCTGCGAATCGTGGTCATCTCCCTGATGCTCGCTTCAGAGACGATTCGCGTTCCGCGGAATTCGCCGCCGTTCACCAGCATCTCACAGAATCGGGCGTAGTCCGCGGGAGAGGACACGAGTCCCTCGCCCCCGAAATGGGCGCGGCTCTCGGGATCGTAGTTGAGTTCGTCGAGCAGGTTGGTGTAGCCATTCAACGTGCCGGAATTGATGAAGAGGGGCTGGAAGCGGGCTCGGCGTTCGGCGTCGAGGACGAAACTCGTGTCGGTCATGCCGAGTGGTTGGAAGATCGTGGCGTCGAGATACTCGCTGAAGTGGCGCCCGGAGAGGACCTCCACCAGCCGGCCCAGGATCGCCTGGTTGATTCCGTACGCGTAGCCGGTTCCCGGATCGAATTCGAGCGGATAAGCGGCCGCGGTCTCGCAGAACTCCTGCAGATCCTCGAACCTGGTCTGACTCTGCTGGGGCTGGTCGTGGCGGGCGGGAATGCCCGGGAGATTCGGGTAGTAGACGTATCCCGAACGGTGGGTCATGAGATCGATGATCCGCAGCGGCGTCTTCGCGGGGCGGATCGAGTCGCCGTCTCGGACCATGAGATTCGCGAAGCAGGGGAGGAACCTGGACACCGGATCTTCCCACCGGAAGAGACCCTGTTCGTGAAGCGTCAGCATCGCGACGATGGTGATCGGCTTCGACATCGACCAGATCGGGAACAACGTCCGGTCGGTGATGTCGCGATCACCGGGCCGGCCGGAATTCACGATCGACCGGCAGCGGGTCTGTCCGTCCTTCACCACGATGACCACGTTGCTGCCGGTCATCTGATCGTCGATCAATTCGGCCTGCAGCGCTTCGATCCCGCGTTCGAGATCCGGAGGGATCGAACCGGCGAGTCCGTCGGCCGGGAGTCCGGCGATCAGGAGGAGCATGCCGGCGATGACCGGGAGATTCGAGATTCGGATGCGGGCTGGGAGCATGGAGGCCTCGCGGGGGATGTCGAATTCACGATATCGGCCCGCCCATGATAATCACGGCGCTCCGCTCCCGAGGGAGACGAAAGAAACGATCCCGCCCCGTGCAGACGGGGCGGGATCGCGATTCGTTCGGATGTGGGCGGGCGGATCAGAGATTTCCGCGGCGGTCCTGCTCGATCTCCAATGCTTCGAAGAGCGCCTTGAAATTGCCCTTCCCGAAGCTCTGGCTTCCGCGGCGGCTGATGATCTCGAAGAACAGGGTCGGGCGATCCTGCA
>CAJWFU010000280.1:0-4320 GCA_913031315.1 uncultured Phycisphaerae bacterium
GCGAAACGCCAGCATCCAGTGGGGCCCCAGTCCGTTCATCGGATTCTCTAGAAGGATCAGCGGGACGTTTCGTCACGGTCCCTCGCCAAGATTCTGGAACTCGCGATCAGCCGGCTCCGCATCGTCGTAGGTCGAACGGGTGGCGGGGATCAGGCCGCGAGGTACTGCGGGCTGTTCGAACTTCGTCGGATTCCAGAAGGCGAGCGACTCGAAGAATCCGATTTTCCGTTGGAAGGTGGGATACAGGAACGTATCACCGTTCGCGAACGGATCTTCGTCGGAGGCTCGTTGGGCGTCGTACCAGGAGAGCCAGTTCGGAGCATCGATTCCAAAGTCCCGCCCGGTCATGGCTCGAAGGCTGTCCGCGGCGGCGAGATTGATCGCCAGAGAGCGATCATCCAAGGCGAGGCACAACGCCTGGAACGCGGAATCCGATGGGTATTGACCGAGGGCGATGGCGAGTTCGATTCGGATCGCTTCCGGTTCCTCGGCCACGACGAGTCGCCGCCAGATCCCATCCTCGATTCTTGGTTCGTGAAGCCGTTGCAACGCGATCGCGGATTCAAGTCGAACCTGCTCGTATTCGCTCTCCAGCTGCCCCACGATCAATTTCGCGTCTTCGCCGTCACCCCAGCGGCCGAGAGCACGGATCGCCGCGGCCTGGACCAGGGGATCGGGACTTTCATCGGCGAGCGTTCGATACAGTTCGAGGTATGCCTCTTCGCCGCCGAAGCTGGCGTTGGAAAGCAGTACCACACCACGCCGCTGTTTACCGGGGCTGTTGAAGTCCGCGGCCCAGACGGCGGCTTCAAGCGGAGTGGGTGGGCTGAGTCCGTCGAAGAAATCGCTGACGTCCCCGCTGACGGTGTCGCATCCGCCGGTGATCGAAGCCGTCAGCAGCAACGCCGGTGAGAGACCGGCGAGGAGCAGGGAGCGAAGTGCGGGAACTGTTCTCGAACGGAAGGGCATGGCGATCGTGCAAGTATACGGTGCGACGAGGCTGATCTGAGGGAGCGATGGTCAGGTGTCGTCGGTGGGCGGTCCGGGGACACCTTCCCGGGGCGGGGCCTTCGGGGGGCTGCCCGTCGCTCGTTGCCGCAGCGTGGGCAGGAGCTCCGTGACTTCTTCGGCCATGCGGGTGTTGGGGTAGTCGCGAGTGATCGACTCGCCCAGTTCCAGGCTCGCCGGCCATCGTTTTTCCGAAACCGCATCACGGAATCGATGGCCGATCAGATCCCGATGAGACACGATGATCGCCTGGGCGATGTCGACGACCCGGGAGGATTCACCACTGATCAGGTGTCGATCGAGTTCCCGGAGCAGTCGCATGGCTTCGTCGGTGTGACCTTCTGCATGGGCCTCCCGCATCTGGGTCTCGATCTCGATCGAGTGACGGGTCCGTGCGGAAGCGATCTGGTTCGCCAGCCCGTCGAGGCCGGGGGCGTCCGGAAGCAGCCGGTGCAGTCGATCCGCCGCCTGAGTCGCCCCGGCCCAGTCGCTTCGGCCGAGCAGTCGGCGAATCGTCTGCAGGCCTTCGGCGATTCGTCGCTCCACCTCCGCCTGGCGGAGGGAATCGATCCGGGTTCGATTTCGTTCGGCTTCCTCGAGACGCCCGAACTGCGTTCCGAGTTCGTCGACCAGCCGCAGTGCCGCATCGTGGTCGCCCGAGGCGATGTCTTGTTCCATCATCATTCGGACGAGGTCGAGTTCCCGGTCGCGGTAGAGGAGTTTCTTGGCCCCGTCGGACAGCATGACGTGCTCGTCGATCCGGGAGAGTCGCTCGGAGAGTTCGGCGGGGTTCGCGATGGCCGGGGTTTTCGAAGCCGGGTTCGACCGGCCGAACACGACGCCGAACAGGGCGAGCGAGACGATTCCGCCGGCCACCGCCCCGGTGAGCATGGGCGCCGCGTAGGGGGCATCCGGCGAAACGATCGCCGCGATCGCGAGCCCTCCGGCCACGAGCAGGCCGAGTAATGGTCCTAGAAACCTGATCATGAGCCGGGCACCTCGCCACCACCGTCACGATCGCGAGGTACGAGGCAGATGAATTCCATCGGTGTTTCGCCGGTGTTTCGGAACTGGTGTTCCTTGCCGGCTTCAACGAAGAGCACGTCGCCTTGTCTGATCGTCTGGATCTCACCCGCCTGCTCGGCCTCGCCCTGGCCGGCGAGAACGATGACCTGGTGTTCGTAGTCGTGGCTGTGGTGGGGAGTGTGCCCGGCGGCGTCAACCACGAAGTGCCGCATCGAGAAATGAGGCATGTCGTGCTCGCGACCGAGCAGGACCCGCATCGACACGTCCTTCACGCCTTCCATGTCCACGGGGCTGGTGTTGAGGGGATCGATTCGCGTCGTGAGCATCGGCATCTTCTCGAAATCCGTTTCCGAAGTGGGTCGGGCTGGCTCTCCGGGATCACGCCCGGGAACTTCGGACCGTACTCTACGGGCCATGACCGATTCCCATTCAACACCTCATGCGGATCCGGTTCTTGCCGTCATTCCGCTCGGCGACTATCAAACGAATGCCTTCGTGGTGGCGGACGAAGAACGAACGGACGCCTGCTGGCTCGTGGATTGCGGAGATCGCCCAGAACCGCTGCTTGATGCGGTGGAGACGTCAGGGCGAACCCTCGTTGGAATCCTGCTTACTCACTGCCACCACGATCACATCGCCGGGATCGATCGAGCCCTCGCTCGATTCGGGCCCATGCCGATCCGATGTCACGCGTTGGAAGCGGCCTGGAACCAGGAGCCGATGTTGAATCTATCGGCCTTTCTGGGGGTGCCAGCCACCGCCACTCCGCCCGATGCGACGTTTCAGGGTGGGGATCCATGCCCGCTGGGGCCGGGTTGGTCGATTCTTCATCTGCCGGGACACAGCCCTGGATCGGTCGGATTCCTGCACACCCCCAGTCGGACGCTGTTGGCAGGGGACACGCTCTTTGCCGGCTCGATCGGGCGGATTGACTTCCCAACCTCGGATTCCGAGGCGATGAGAGCCTCCCTGGGGCGGATTTTGGAATTGCAGGACGACATTCGAGTCCTGCCCGGGCACGGCCCGGAAACCACTATCGGGGCGGAAAGAGTCGGGAATCCGTTCCTTCAAGAGGGGGGAGCCTCTTGGTAGAGGGCTCGGACATCTGGCGGAAACGGGCAACGGCAGAATGTAAAAAACGCGATCTGGCCACGTTCTTTTCGATATTCGACCAGACGCTGGTACCTTGAAGCGGTCTCCAACCGGAGATGAGACAGGAAATCCGCTCGGAGGCGGAAGAGTCATGGTTTTCCCAACCATGGCTGATCATTGCAAACAAAAGAACAGACTCGGAGATCTTCTTCATGCGTCAGTTTGTCTCTCCCATGCTGATTGTCGGCGCCTTTGGCCTCGCTTCGCCGGTCGTTGCCGATTCCACGGCCGACCTCACGGTGTCCAAGGGAAGCGTTGCCACGGTCGAACTCGTCGTGGAGATTTCGACCACGTTCGGGACTGATACCGACAGCGGCTCGGTCACCCAGTCGTTCACCGGCGTCGGTTCAGCCATCGTGGACTCGAACATTCCGCCGTTCCTGAGTCTTGATCTGCCGACCCTGCAGTTCGATCTCGGATCCGCGAGTTTCGGCTTCGAATTCTTCTGCCTTCCGATCATCGGCTGTCAGCCCCTGGACGTGACGGTTTCCAACTTCATGATCGGACTCGACGCCGGCGGCGTCTCCGGTGCCGTGACCAATGGGGTCGCAAATTTCCCGAAGGCCGCGTTCGTCTCAAGCTTTGACTACGAAGTGAGTGGTCTGGCTGACATCGTCGGCTCGAACATCGTTCCCGAGATCTATCCGTTCTCGACCGCGGTCACCGAAGCCTTGGGTTTCCTGCTCGTCTCCGACATCGAGCTCGAGCCGATCGTCTTCGAGATTCCGCCCAAGGATCTTCCCCCAGGCGTCGGGCCGGTGGTCATCACCGCCAACGTCGATCTCTCGCAGGCAACCATGGTCGGCCAGTTGGTGGAGCAGCCGAACGACTGCCCCGGCGACTTCAACGATGACGGCGTGGTCAATGGTGCCGATTTCGGTGCGATCCTCGCTGCCTGGGGCCCTTGTGCCGGATGCCCTGAGGATCTGAATGATGACGGCGTGGTCAGTGGTGCCGACGTCGGTGTGTTCCTCGCGCTCTGGGGTCCCTGCCCCTGATTCCAACGGATTCGTCCGCCACACCCGAACATGAACGAATCACCGCCCGGTCCTCCCGACCGGGCGGTGTTCTTGGGCGGTGTTCTTGGGTGGGTGGGGTTCTCATCCGAAATCCGCCAATTCATCAATCGATGGG
>CAJWFU010000281.1:0-4297 GCA_913031315.1 uncultured Phycisphaerae bacterium
GCGCCGTCGATGCGGACGATCCGGTCCCCCGGCAGCAATCCGGCCGTGGTTCCCGTCGGATCGGCGTCCTCGCCGGTGCGGACGGGAACCGCGAGGGCGGCCGGCGATCCCGGCGCGATCATGCCGACCACCGGCGCCTCGAATCGAACGCCGACCATGAAGGCGATGACGAACATGATGACCGCGGTGATCAGATTCATGATCACTCCCGCACTGACCACCACCATGCGGCGGCCGACCGGGGTCTTGCCATAGCTTCGCGGATCTTCGCTGGTGGCGTTGGGATTCCCATCCTCCTGCCCCAGCATCTTCACGTAGCCGCCGATCGGCAGGAGTCGAAGCGAGTATTCGGTCTCGCCGAGACCCGCTTCCTCGAGTTCTCGATCAGAGAGTTGGATGGGAAGCTTGCCCAACTTCTTCTTGACCACCTCGTCGCAGGATCCGAAGCGGAATCCCACGCCCTTGCGAAAGCTCGCGACCACGGGCCCCATTCCGATGGCGAATCCATCAGCGCGGATGCCGGCCCAGCGGGCGGCGATGAAGTGTCCCAGTTCGTGCAGGGCGATCAGCAGCCCGAAACCGAGAATGATGAGCAGGATGTTGCTGCCGGTGCCGAGGATGTCCACGCGGTGGGACTCCGAAGTCGATTGCAGGAAGGATGCCGGATCTTCCGGCCTGGCGACGCACGGTGCGTCGGTACGAGAAGGATAGCCCCCCGGGACGAGGGGAATTCAGAGTTTCGCTCAGGAGCCGGCGACCGGCGAGCGGACTTTTTCGTGCACGAGGGCTCTGGCCCGTTGGTCCGCATCCAGGACGATCTCGAGTGAATCCGCGGTCACCGGGTCAATCTCCGCCAACGCCGATTCCACGAGAGAGGAAATTCTGCCGAAGGGGATTTCGTCATTCAGAAAAGCCTCCACCGCCGTCTCGTTCGCAGCGTTGAGAATCGCTCCGGAGGTACCGCCGGCTCGGATGGCCGCGAGGGCGAGGCCCACCGCGGGAAAACGATCGTGGTCTATCGGCTCGAAGGCCAGTTCGCGGAGGCTTGCGAAGTCCAGGTGGGGAGCACAGCCTGCGACCCGCGTCGGATGGCACATCGCGTACTGGATGGGCATCCTCATGTCGGGAGGGGACAGTTGCCCGATGGAGGAGCCATCCGTGAATTCGACGAACGAGTGGACGATCGACTGGGGGTGCACGATGGCGTCGAGTCGATCCGCATCCACCTCGAAGAGCCAGTGGGCCTCGATCAGCTCGAGCCCCTTGTTCATCATCGAGGCGGAATCGATCGTCACCTTCCGACCCATGGTCCAGGTGGGATGCGCCAGGGCTTCGGTCACCGTTGCGTTCCGGATCCGCTCGATCGGCCAGGTCCGGAAGGGGCCGCCGGAGGCGGTGAGCACGATCTTCGATATTTCGGAGGGCGTCCGGCCGGAACGAAGGCACTGGTGCACGGCGGCATGTTCGCTGTCGATGGGAAGAATCGACACACCACGTCGGGCGGCGGCCGTGGTGACCACCGAACCTGCGGCCACCAGAGTCTCCTTGTTCGCGAGCGCGATGTCGCAGCCGATCTCGATCGCCGCCAGTACCGCTGGAATACCTGCAGCACCGACCATCGCGGCGATCACGAGGTCTCCGGGGCGGGCGGTTTCCTGCACGATCTCAAGGGCGGCATTCGGGCCGACGTGAAGCCGTCGGTCCGAATTGATCTCCCCGGCAGCGCCCGGATCGGCGAGGGCCACGGCGTCGACGTTGAAGCGGGCTGCCTGCCGCTCGAGTTCAACGCCCCGCGTACCCGCAGCCAGTCCCACGACCTGAAATCGTGGGCCTGGCTCCTCCGCGCCGTCGAGGTGAGCGACCACGTCCAGCACGCCGACACCTATGGATCCGGTCGATCCAAGAACGATGAGACGGCGAGCCGACGAGCACGAGTGGTCGTTCATGCCTGAAATCCCAGGATTCAACGGACCTCTCGATCACCGGCCGACGGTGGGGTGGACCCCACCCGCTGGAACCGGCCGCCATAGAGGGAACGTCGAACACGGGGCTTGGGAACCGCCGGCTTTTCAGTTTCCACCACGGCCACCTCCGAGCGTTCCGCCTTGTTCGATTCGGTCTTCTCGGGAGTCGATTCGGATCGGGGCTTTTGTTCCGACCGTTCGCGTCGGTCACGGTCTTCTCTGGGTTGACGGGCATTGACTTCGCCGCCGGCCTGGCCTTCGCCATTGCCGTCGCTTTCGCCGCCTTCGCCTTCGCCGTCACCCTCACCGTCGCCGCCTCGGCCGCGTCGGCGTCGTCCGCCTCGACGTCGACGACGTCGCTTCTTGCGGGGGACTCCGTCTTCGTCGACCTCGTCGGATGCCTCGGCATCGTGTGGCCCTGATTCGGTGGCCGTCTCGCCGGCCTCGGCATCGCGGTCGGTCACGGTTTCCGCGGCTTCGGAAACCACTTCGGATTCCTGGGCCGGCGGAGAGAAGAAGGCTCGGACTTCCAGAATGCGATCTGCAGGAATCGAGGACTGGTATCCCTTCAACTCGAGATCCTCGAGTTTCTCCGCGACCGCATCGAGAATGTCGCGGCTCTTGATACCGAGTTCCTTGGCCAGGGCATGAACCCTGATCGGTTCGGTCGGGACCGGCAGCGCTTCCGCCGTGTCCTCGCCTTCGCCACCGCGTCCTCGGCCGCGACGTCGACGTCGGCGTCGACGTCGTTTCCGACCCTCACCACCGTCTTCCTCGGAATCGGATTTTTCGCCGGTCTCGCGCTCGGTTTCGGTACCGACGGCTTCTTCGTTGGTTCCGTCGAGGATCTCGTCGTCGCCTTCTTCAGCTTCGTCATCGAAGCCACCGGCGAGGGCGATCGCGACCACGTCGGCCGGCTCCGGCTTGCGTCGCCTACGACGTCTGCGTCGGCCACCGCCGCCTTCGGAGGCTGGTTGATCCGCGTGGGCCTCGGTATCCGACTCGAGAATCTCGACCGGAAGCGAGTCGACGTCCGGCATCGTGAGCCTTGGAAGACGGCTGAGGTCAAGATCCGCATTGCGGTCGTCATAGGCGTAGACGTCGAAGCGGTCCCCCGGAATCTGATCGGAGATTCGGATGTCCACCTGACCGCCACTGGAGCGTTCGAGGGCATCGATCCGGCGCCGATGTGCGGCCAGCAGCGCACTGGCGATCCGTGCCCCGCAGACGAGTTCGATTCGGGCGATCCTCTCGTTGGCCAGCAGTCTCGCGGCTCGGCGGACGGCATCCGCCGCAACCGAATCCGCATTGCGAATCTCGCCGAGCCCGTTGCAGGAATTGCAGGGTGAGAAGTACTGACTCCTGATGCTCGGACGGATTCGTTGCCGGGTCATTTCGACCAGACCGAATTCACTGATCGGAAGGAAGGTGGTTCTGGCTCGATCCCGGCCGAGGTTGTCGGCGAGTCGTTCCTCGAGTTCCTTGCGGTTGCGGGCGAATCGCATGTCGATGAGGTCACAGACGACGAGGCCGCCCTGATCTCGCAATCGGAGCTGTCGTGCGATCTCATCGACCGCTTCCCGGTTGGTCGACACCGCATTGGCTTCGGCATCCTTGGCGCCCCGGCTGCGGCCGGAGTTGACGTCGATCGCCACCATGGCTTCCGTCTGATCGATCACCAGAGCGCCGCCTGATCTCAGCGGAACCTCGCGGGCGTGGATCAGTTCGATCTGGGATTCGACCCCGAAGGAGTCGAACAGAGGCACGGGGTCGGCATAGTGCCGGACGGTGGGGCTGCTGTTCGGTGCGATCACGTCGAGGTAGGTCGAGGCTCGTTCGAATCCGCTGTCACTGTTGATCACGATCGAGCCGACGGAGTCGTCCACGACGTCTCGAATGGTTCGGACGATCAGATCTCCCTCGGTGTAGAGCTCGCTTGGCGCGCCCACCCGGTCCATCCGCTTTTCGAGCTGATTCCAGAGTCGCTTGAGGTAGGAAACGTCGCGCTTGAGTTCGGCCTTGGTCTTGTCGTATCCGGCGGTTCGAAGAATGAACCCGAAACCTTCGGGAAGATCCAACTGATCGAGGATCTTCCGCATCCGGTCCCGCTGCTCGTCGTCGACCTTTCGGCTGACGCCGACTCGGTCCATTCCCGGCATCATCACCATGAGGCGGCCGGGAATCGAGAGGTAGCTGGTGACCGTCGGGCCTTTGGTTCCGACGCCCTGCTTGAGCACCTGGACCAGGATCTCCTGGCCCTTCTTGAGGGCGTCTTCAATCGGCGGACGATCTCGGCGGGGCGTCTTGCGTCCGACCTTTTCCGTCTTGTCGCC
>CAJWFU010000282.1:0-4293 GCA_913031315.1 uncultured Phycisphaerae bacterium
CCGATCCTCCGAACACTCGCAGGTCGATCGTCGCCGTGCGATGCTCCTCGGCTCCCAGAACGCCCGCGATCTCCGAGGCTCGCTCGAGTTCGATCCGATGACGCTGGCCGTAGTCGAACGAAAGCGCGAAACAGCGCCGACCCGTCGATCGCGCCCAAGCCAGGACGGTCGAGGAATCGAGCCCGCCCGAAAGCAGGACCACCGCTCGCGGGGCCTCCTCTTCCGTGATGTCGGCCTTCGGTTCTCGATCCGCCATGGGAACCACCTTCCAGGCTCAGACCGGGCTGGCCACGGTCTCGAGAATCCGCTGCATGATCCGCCGCGCCGTCACCGTGTCGCCTTCGTGCATCGTGGTCCGGGTCACCACGCGGTGGGCGCAGACCGGGAGCACGTTCTCGACGATGTCCTCGGGTATGCAGTGATCACGGCCCGCGAGCACGGCCGTGGCTCGCGCCGCCTGGGCGAGGGCCAGCGACCCTCGGGGGCTGAGTCCCACGAGCAGGTCGTCGCTGTCGCGGGTCGCCTGAGCCAGCGCGATGACGTAGTCCGCCAGACTACGGTCGAGTCGGACTTCATCCGTCCTGGCTTGAAGCCGACGGACGTCATCGACCGAGAGCACGGGCTCGAGTGACTGCAGCGTGGTCCGAGCCGGCTGAACATCGAGAATCCGCGCCTCGTCATCCGGCGAGGGATACCCGAGCCCGATCCGCATCAGGAAACGATCGAGCTGGTTTTCGGGAAGGAAGTACGTGCCCTCGAATTCATAGGGATTCTGGGTCGCGACCACCATGAATGGATCCGGAAGCGAGTGGGTCTCGCCTTCCGCCGATACCTGACCTTCGCTCATTGCTTCGAGCAAGGCGGATTGGGTGCGAGGCGTCGTCCGGTTGATCTCATCCGCCAGCACGATGTTCGCGAAGATCGGTCCCCGCTGGAATTCGAAACCGCCATTCGCTCGATCGAGCACGGCCGCTCCGGTGATATCCGTGGGCAGCAGGTCAGGAGTGCACTGAACACGGGCGAAATCGGCATCGATCGATCGGGCGAGGGCGTTGGCCAGAACCGTCTTGCCCACTCCGGGAACGTCCTCGACCAGAACATGGCCTCGGGCGAGCATGCAGGCCAGAAGCCGATCGACGGCTCTGCCATTTCCCATGTAGACCGATGCGACGGCATCTCGAAGTGATCGGAGTGCTGAATCCATGAATCTCGGATTATACGAGGCCATCGGGCCATGGCCACCTTGGTCCAATGGCCGATGAGTCGGACCCTCCGACCGGCATTCCACTAGCGTTCATCCACGGCACCAATTCGGATCGCCTGGACCCTCGGAGCGTTTCATGAGTTCGGGTGGAACGAAAACCCCGCTGGTCGTCACGGCAGAACTGCCGTGCCGGCGGTGCCGGCACCTGCTCCGAGGCCTTGGCATCGACGGACTTTGTCCCGAATGCGGCCTCCCCATCGAAGAGACCCTCCGATCCTCCATCGATCTGGAATCTCTCCGTGGTCGTGCCTTCGCCCGACCGAAACTGGTGGCGGCGGCGATTCTCCTGCTCGCGACCGCCACCGCTTTCAGCGTTCTCGGAAATCTGATCCTTCCCCTCACCACGGTGATCGCACGCGCCCCCGATGCGGGCGTCGCGGAGGCCACCCAAGGCCTGGGCCCTCTGGCCACGGGAATGTTTTTCATCCTCGTCGTGATGATCCTCGGGGGGCTGGCGGCGATCGCCGGAGTCCTGAGCCTCCTTCGATCGGATGCCGAAAATCTCCTCGATCGACCCGAGAAACTTCGCTGGCTGGGGATGGTCATCGGATCCGGACTACTGGTGTGGCTGAGCAGTCGATTCCTCTCCATCACCCCGGGTGTGAACACTCGGACCGATCTGATGCTTCAATTCGCCCTCGTGGATCTGCTGGTCACCTCCACCGCCGTCCTTTCGACCACCGGGCTCCGACGGCTGCTCAAGACGATCGGGCAGCGAAGTGAACAGTACATTCGAGCCGGGAAAGGCCTTCAGACCACGAAACCGATGATCGCCGGACTGGGCATCAACATGGCTCTGGGCTTCGCGTGGTTTCTCCTGATCAGGAATCTCGATCCCATTTCGACCGGCGGCCTCGAAGAGAATCTGGCGACCGTACGCCTGGTCCTCGGGGCCCTGATCTCGCTCGGGGGGCTGTACCTCATGGCGAATGCCATTTGGGCCACCAGCCCGCTGCGGCGGCGCGAATCGAGCATCGATCAGCTGGTCGGGCCGGACTCGCCTGCCAGCATGGCAGACGCCCGCCCTCCCGGCGACACGCCCTGACCAACGAAGGCGGATTCAGGCTCCGTCCCAGAGCGACGGATTGGGCTCCGACCCCCCTAATCTCATCGAAATCGCCCTCCTCGCCACCCTCTCGCTCAGAGATGACCGGAAAGTCCGTTTTGGCGCGGGGGTTGTAAGAGGTTCAGCGAGCATCGGACTTCCGGTTTTTGCTCACCAGACAGACTCACTCGACCCTCGCGGCACCAAGTTCCGGCACCCCTCGCCCAACGGTCCGCGACGAACCAGGAGAAGCAGACGCCATGGCAGTGAAGGAACTTTCCTTCGATACCGACGCCCGCAAGGCGCTCCTCGCGGGCGTGGAAAAACTTGCAGGCGCGGTCAAGAGCACCCTCGGCCCCCGTGGTCGCAGCGCCGTCATCGACAAGAGCTGGGGCGGCCCGACCGTCACCAAGGACGGCGTCAGCGTCGCCGAGGAGATCGAGCTCAAGGACAAGGTCGAAAACATCGGTGCTCGGCTCGTCCGGGAAGCCGCCAGCAAGACCAGCGACGATGCCGGAGACGGCACCACCACCGCGACGGTGCTGGCGGAAGCCATCTTCAAGGCGGGCCTCAAGCAGGTCACGGCAGGAGCCGACGCCAACGCACTCGTCCGCGGCATGCGGAAGGGTGTCGAAGCGGTGGTCGCTGAGATCAAGTCGAGCGCTCGACCCGTCGCGGACGTCAAGGGAGGAATCTCTTCCGTGGCGACCATCTCCGGCAACAACGACCCCGAAGTCGGCAAGATCATGGCCGAAGCCTTCAAGCGAGTCGGTGACGATGGCGTCATCACCGTCGAAGAAGGCAAGGGACGAGAGACCGAAGTCGAGGTCGTCGAGGGGATGCAGTTCGATCGCGGCTACCTGAGCCCGAACTTCGTCACCGATGCCGATGCGATGAAGGTCGTGCTCGAGAAGCCGCTGATCCTCATCCACGAGGACAAGATCGACGGCATCGCGAAGCTGGTTCCGTTCCTGGAGAAGGCGATGGCGGCCAAGAAGCCCCTTCTCGTCATCGCCGAGGACGTGACCGGTGAGGCTCTTTCGACCCTCGTCATCAACAAGCTCCGCGGCGTGCTCCAGGTCTGTGCCGTGAAGGCACCCGGCTACGGTGATCGTCGCAAGGCCATGCTCGAGGATCTCGCGGTCCTCACCGGCGGAACCGCGATCATGAAGGATCTCGGCGTCGAACTCGACAACGTCGACCTGACCCACCTGGGCCGGGCGAAGAAGATCGAGATCACGGCCGACAACACCGTGCTGATCGAAGGCGCGGGAGCCACGGCGGACATCGAAGGCCGCTGCGACCAGATCCGAGCCGAGATCGATCGCACCGACAGCGATTACGACCGCGAAAAGCTGCAGGAACGACTTGCCAAGCTTGCTGGTGGCGTTGCCCAGATCAACGTCGGCGCCGGCAGCGAAGCAGAGCTCAAGGAAAAGAAGGCTCGCGTCGAGGACGCCCTTCACGCGACCCGGGCCGCGATCGCCGAAGGCGTCGTTCCCGGAGGCGGATGCTCCTTCATTCGCGCACTTCCCGCCCTCGGGAAGGCTCGCAAGAGCGTCAAGGGTGAAGAGAAGTTCGGCGTCGACCTCCTGGTTGAAGCCCTGCAGGTCCCGCTTCGCACGATTGCCGACAACGCCGGCGAAAAGGGTTCCGTCATCGTCGCCAAGGTCGGCGAGATGAAGGGCGAAGAGGGCTTCAACGCCCTGACCTGTGAATTCGGCAACCTGATCGATCAGGGCGTGATCACTCCCGCCAAGGTCGAACGCTCAGCCCTCCAGAACGCAGCCAGCGTCGCCGCCCTCCTCCTGACCACAGACTGTGCCATCGTCGATGCCCCGGTCGAAGACGCCGGCGGCGATGACCATGGTCACGACCACGGCGATCCGATGGGTGGCATGGGCGGCATGGGTGGTATGGGTGGCATGGGTGGCATGCCTGGAATGGGCGGGATGGGTGGCATGGGCGGTATGCCTGGCATGGG
>CAJWFU010000283.1:0-4282 GCA_913031315.1 uncultured Phycisphaerae bacterium
GTTCGGCGGAATCCCTCGGTCTTGTCGAGACTCTCCCGGTACTCCGAGTCCGGCTCCGAATCGGCGACGATCCCACAACCGGCGTGATAGTCGAGTCGGCCGTCAAGCTCATCCGCTCGGGCGAGCGGCACCCCCTGGCAGCAGATGGTTCTGATCGCCACGTTCAGGGACATCATGCCGTCATCACCGATCCAGCCGACAGCGCCGCAGTACGGCCCACGGCGGACGGATTCAAGTTCGTCGATGATTCGCATGGCCTGGATCTTCGGGGCGCCGGTGATGGATCCGGGCGGAAAGGACGCTTCCAGCAGATCGACGAGATCGGCATCAGGTCGCAGAATCCCTCGGATTTCAGCGACCCCGTGATGCACGGTCGGATGAGATTCGATCCGCCGCGCTTCGGCCACTTCGACCGAACCGATCCGGCAGACCCGTCCGAGATCATTGCGCATCAGGTCGACGATCATGGCAAGTTCCGCGGCATCTTTTTCGCTCCGAAGCAGTTCCCCCGGTGGCACGGATGCGGGCCTGGTTCCCTTGATGGGTCGGGTGCGGACCTCGATTCCGGATCTTCGAGGTCGAGCCTCCAGAAAGAGTTCCGGACTCATGGAAACCACGGCCCGGCCCGGTCCGCACTCAAGCAAGGCGCCGTGGCGGGGAATCGCGGCTTCGAATGCGGCGGCGGCCACCGCCCTCACGCTGCCGCGAAACCGTGCCCCGAATCGTTGGGCGATGTTTGCCTGAAAGCAATCGCCGCGTCGAATGCGGGTGACGACGTCAGCGACCATGGCTCGATATTCGTCTGGTGAACGATCGGTCGCGATGGTTCCAATCGATGGTCGGGGGATGCGGCGAGGCGTCAATCGCGGCACGTACGCGGCATCACCTCGAACCCTCATCGCGCCTTCGGTCGCCAGAAGTCCGCCTTCGCAACGAAGAAGGATCGCATCGGGCCAGCCTCGATCGTCGACGGCGCCCTGCGCGGCGATCGCGGTCGATTCGAGTTGCCGGAAAAGGTCGTATCCCAGCATCACGAAGAAACCCTTACCGCCGGGTCCGTGGACCAGGTCGCCGTCTGCTGATTCTCCGTGTGGCGTTGACGAAATCGACTTCGCGCTGGAAAGGAGCGTTCGGAGTTCCTGGAGGGCGTTCGGGCCCCGGAGTTCGGTCCGTTGGACCGGGCTGGCGGCGAAGGTTCTTCCTGGACCGTCGGAACCGCCACCGTGCCACGCGAGCATGGCAAGGGGAAGATCCGCGGGCCACGCAGCGAGCAGAGCGGCAGGTCCGGCGGTCGGGGCGAGGGGTGGGGAAGCGTCAGGGCGAGGCGGCATTCTGAGTGGAAGGCTATCGCGATGGTGGGCGTGTCGTTTCTTCTGCCGTCTCGGTCGGCCGGGGTCGCTACAATCCGCCGCTCGCGTCCCGTTCACGCGGGGCAGACCGCCGCCATCACGAGGCCCTTCACGGGCTCGAAGAAGGATTTACCGATCATGGCCACCACCAAGAAGTCCCCCCGTCGTCGTCCTGCAGCCGGCAAGAAGAAGGCCTCTCGCGCCCGCAGTGCGAAGATGGTGTATTTCTTCGGCAGCTCAGGTACGGAAGGCAATGCTTCCCAGCGAATGCTTCTCGGTGGCAAGGGCGCCAATCTCGCCGACATGACGTCGATCGGATTGCCGGTCCCCCCCGGATTCACCATCACCACCGATACGTGTGCGGCGTACTACGCCGACGGCGGTCGATTTCCCGCGAAACTCGTCGACCAGATCCGTGCCAACATCCGGAAGCTCGAGAAGGATTTCGGTAAGAAGTTCGGTGCGAACACCGATCCGCTTCTGGTCTCGGTCCGCTCCGGCGC
The DNA here is from genome assembly GCA_913031315.1 of uncultured Phycisphaerae bacterium. GTDB lineage: Bacteria > Planctomycetota > Phycisphaerae > Phycisphaerales > SM1A02. The sequence continues at coordinate 1,853 of CAJWFU010000283.1, forward strand.
TGCCGTCTCCATGCCGGGCATGATGGACACCGTTCTGAACCTCGGCCTCAACGACAAGTCCGTTGAAGCGATGGCGGCCGCATCGGGTGAGAGATTCGCCTTCGATGCCTACCGCCGCCTGATCAACATGTTCGGCGACGTGGTGATGGACGTCGGTCATCACCACTTCGAGGAGGCGTTCGCTTCCTTGAAGAAGAAGCTCAAGGTGGTCGAGGACACGGACGTGGATGCGGCGGGGCTCCGAGAGCTCTGTCGGCTCTACAAGAACGTGTACAAGAAGCACGTCGGCAAATCCTTCCCGCAGGATCCGATCGAGCAGCTGGAAGCCTCGATCGAAGCTGTTTTCAAGAGCTGGATGGGTGACAAGGCTGTCAGTTACCGACGAATCGAAGGCATCACGGGTCTTGACGGCACCGCAGTCAACGTCCAGGCGATGGTCTTCGGCAACACCGGTGATGATTCAGGAACCGGCGTGGCGTTCACCCGTGACCCTTCCACGGGGAAGAACGAGTTCTACGGCGAATTCCTGATCAACGCCCAGGGAGAAGACGTCGTTGCCGGCATTCGAACTCCGGAACCCGTGGCCCGGATGGCCCAGTGGGATTCGAAGGCTCACAAGCAGCTTCTCAAGATTCGTTCGAAGCTCGAAAAGCACTACCGCGATGTTCAAGACATCGAGTTCACGATCGAACGCGGGACGCTTTACATGCTTCAGACTCGTGGCGGGAAGCGCACTGGTGCTGCGGCGGTCAAGATCGCGGCGGACATGGTTCGAGAACGATTGATCACGAAGAAGGAAGCCGTGATGCGGGTCAGCCCGGATCACATCACGCAGTTGCTTCTTCCTTCGTTCCACCCCTCGTCCAAGAAGGGCTTGTCCCCGCTGGCGACCGGTCTGCCGGCTTCGCCCGGAGCGGCGGTCGGCGCGCCAGCATTCACCGCGGAAGAAGCGGTTGCTCGCGCCCGGGCGGGCGAGAAGGTGATCCTTGTGCGTAAGGAAACGAGTCCCGAAGACGTCGATGGCATGGACATGGCAGCCGGCATCCTGACCTCCACCGGGGGCATGACCAGTCACGCGGCGGTGGTCGCTCGAGGCTGGGGCAAGTGTTGCGTCGCGGGAGCGGGTGATGTTCGAATCGACGCGGCAAAGCGTCGATTCACGGTGGGTGGTCGGACGTTCGGCCCCAAGGATGTCATCTCGATCGATGGCAACACCGGCCAGATCTACGGCGAAACCCTGAAGTCGGAAGAACCCCAGGGAATCACTGGAGATTTCAAGAAGGTCCTCGGCTGGGCGGATGAATTTCGACGTCTTGGTGTTCGAACCAATGCTGATACGCCGGCGGACGCGAAGCGGGCTCGTGACTTTGGCGCTGAAGGCATCGGGCTGACCCGGACCGAGCACATGTTCTTCGAAGGCGATCGCATTCTGTCGATGAGGAAGATGATCCTCGCAGAGACGGAAAAAGATCGTCGTCGAGCGTTGAAGGAACTTCTGCCGCACCAGCGAAAGGACTTCACCGGGATCTTCACGGCGATGAAGGGACTTCCCGTCACGGTTCGACTTCTCGATCCGCCGCTGCACGAGTTCCTCCCGCACGAGGCGAGTTCGATTGCCCGGGTCGCGAAGGAAATGCAGATCTCGCCGGCCAAGTTGAAGGCAAGAATGGAAAGCCTTCACGAGATGAATCCGATGCTTGGACACCGCGGGTGTCGTCTTTCCATCACCTATCCCGAGATTCTCGAGATGCAGGTGCAGGCGATCGTCGAGGCGGCCATCGTCTGTTCCAAGAAGAAGGTCAAGGCCCGGCCCGAGATCATGATTCCCCTCGTCGGAACCCGAAAGGAACTCGCCATGCTTCGGGAACGGGTGGAGGCCGTCATCACGACCACTCGAAAGGCCAAGAAGTTCACCGGCAAGCTCGACATCCTGATCGGAACGATGATCGAGATTCCCCGGGCCGCTCTGACCGCGGATGAAGTGGCGGAAGTCGCGGACTTCTTCTCCTTCGGCACCAATGATCTGACCCAGATGGCATTTGGATTCAGCCGAGACGACATCGGCACCTTCCTGCCTGACTATCTCTCCCAGGGCGTTCTGCCGGTCGATCCGTTTGCATCCCTCGATACCTCTGGCGTCGGTCAGCTGGTGGAAATGGCCTGCGAGAAGGGGCGGAAGACGAAGAAGGGGCTCAAGCTGGGCATTTGTGGCGAACACGGCGGAGATCCATCCTCCATTCAGTTCTGCCATGAAGTCGGCCTGGACTACGTGAGCTGTTCTCCGTTCCGCGTCCCGGTCGCTCGTTTGGCGGCCGCTCAGGCCGTTCTGCGAGGCTGAAACGACTTCCCTTGAAAGAACGCCTCCAGATCTCCTGGTGGCGTCCGAACCGCACCCGTTCCAGCCCCTCGACGCATCGCGTCGGGGGGCTT
>CAJWFU010000284.1:0-4282 GCA_913031315.1 uncultured Phycisphaerae bacterium
CACGTGCCGGAGTCGACGCATGTACATCTGGGCGGCGGTGACGCAGGCCCCGGTGTTCCCGGCCGAAATCCAGCAGTCGACTCGGTCTTCCCCAGCCTTGGGGCCGCCAAGTCGCGAGAGCCTGGTGATCGAGCTGTCGGCCTTGCCTCGCACGGCTTCGACCGGCGAATCCTCCATCTCGATCACTTCGCTGCACGGGAGGATCTTCAGGCGGGGGTCGTCGATGCCCCGCTCCGCCATCGCCTCGCCGATGATGTCGGGATCACCTGCGAGCACGACGGAGTCGTCTTCGCCGATCCGAGAAAGAGCGTCGAAGGATCCCTTCAGGATTTCGTGGGGGGCGTTGTCGCCACCTGACACGTCCACACCGATGCGCATGGGAGGAGGGTACCCGCGGAGGAAGTTCAGCGTCGTTTGATGGTCTCGTGAATCGAGGATCACCGAACGGCTGGATGTATCGTCGCCGGTCGAAAGCCGGGGTTCGGACCGAAGTCCGGGAATCCCGACTGACGTTTGGAAACGGGTGAAATCAGGCTTCGGGGCGGGTCGGCTTCACTTGAAGACCGGGCCGAACGTAACCACATTCGCGGCAGGCGTTGTGCGGCCGACGAGCGCTCCCACAGTTGGGGCACAGCGTGGTGTGGGTCTTCGAGATCGCATCGTGCGACCGGCGACGCCGGGTGCGTCCGGGAGACTGGCGGAAGGCGGGGACTGACATCGGAGTATCCGGTGAAGAAGGCCTGGAAACGCCCGGGGGCGTCGTGGCGGCCTCGGTCGCTCGACCGGGGCCAGAACCGAGTAAGTTACGGATCCCGTCTCCCACTGTCAAGGAATCGCGGGAAAGAGAAAGGACTCTCAATGACGTTCACGCTCCACACGGATGGTGGAAGCGCTCCCAACCCCGGACCAGGGGGGTGGGCCTTCGTGCTCGACGATGGCCAATCCCAGACCGAGCAGTTCGGTGGAGAGCGGGAATCAACCAATAATCGCATGGAACTGACCGCGGTGATTCGTGGTTTCGAGGCGGCTCTTGATGCTGAAAAGGGCGATCGGCCCGTCCTCGAGCTTGTCGCGGACAGCCAGTACGTCCTCAAGGGATTGACGGAGTGGATGCCGGGCTGGAAGTCCAATAACTGGACCCGGAAGGTTGCTGGAAGCCGCAAGCCCGTCTTGAACGTCGATCTCTGGAAGCAGTTGGACGAACTGAAGGCTCGAATCGACCTCACCGTCACATGGGTGCGGGGCCATACCGGACACGCCGGCAACGAACGATGTGATGCTCTGGTCAAGGATGGCATCCGATCGGTGGGCGGTCGGGTGGGTTGATGACGGATTGATCGGATCCGGGCTTGTCAGACGGGCAGGGGTCGAGTAGCCTCCTCGATTCTCCGCTTTAGGCTCCGTCCTGCGCAGATCGAGACCCCCGAATGCCGACTATCAACCAGCTCGTTCGTAATCCCCGCCGCCACCAGCCGACCAAGTCCAAGGTCCGCGACCTTGATGCCTGCCCTCAGCGGCGTGGTGTCTGTTTGCAGGTCCGCACCGTGACTCCGAAGAAGCCGAACTCGGCCCTTCGAAAGGTCTGCCGTGTGCGGCTCTCCAACGGCAAGGAAGTCACCGCCTACATCGGCGGCGAAGGCCACAACCTCCAGGAGCACTCCATCGTGCTCGTCCGTGGTGGTCGTGTCCGTGACCTTCCTGGTGTCCGCTACCACGTCGTCCGCGGCTCGCTTGACTGCCTCGGCGTCGACGGCCGAATGCAGGGCCGTTCGAAGTACGGCGTGAAGCGTGCCAAGGCCGGCGGCAAGAAGAAGTGATCCACTGCCGGGACGCCTCGTCTCGGCCGTGAGGAAGATGAATCAAACGTTCGACGGAGTCGGCGAAGGTCGCTGCGCTCCAAGAACCAGAATCCACGGCAAGTAATCGCGGTCTTCAGACCCCGGGAATCTCCAAGTCCCGATCGCGATGAACGAGGCGTCCTCCGAATGGAGGGCGCGGACGAGCCCGAAGGAGTTCAACATGGCCGGTCGAATCACCAAAGCAGAGCAGCAGCTCAAGCCCGATCCTCAGTTCGGGGACCTCGTGCTCTCCCGCTTCATCAACTCCATGATGAAGGGTGGCAACAAGGCCACCGCAACCAGAATCGTCTACGCCGCATTCGGCGAGATCCAGACTCGTCTCGACGACGGCAAGGCCCCTGACCTTCCCGAGTCGGCGATCGAAGTCTTCCACCTGGCCCTGGACAACGTCCGGCCCGCCGTGGAAGTCCGCTCCAAGCGAGTCGGTGGTGCGAACTATCAGGTTCCGATGCAGTTGAACCGTCGGCGTCAGCAGTCGCTGACCTTCCGTTGGATCATCACCTCCGCCCGCGAAGAGCGCGGCAAGCCGATCCACATGCGACTCGCCAAGGAACTCTGGGACGCTGCCCACAACGAAGGCAAGGCCGTCACCACCCGCGAGAACACCCACCGCATGGCCGAGGCCAACCGCGCGTTCGCCCACTTCGGTCGGGGTCGCTGATCCGGTCTGCATCCAGAAGATGATCATTCAACGGGCCGCTCCTTCGGGGCGGCCCGTTTTCTTCTGGCCGGATGCTGTTCTTCAGGCTCGAAAGTCAGCGGTTCGGATCTGGATCTCGAGGGTCTCGAGATCCTCGCCCCCGTTTCGTTCGAGACGTCTTCGTCTTCCCAGCACCAGGGTTGGTGGCGCCAGGGCGGCTTCCAAGCGTCTTCTTCGGATCGCCCGACCTTCCTGGCTTGCGGGGTGAGGGGCTCTGGGGCCGTCCAGGGCCTCGTTTCCACCGTCGAGTACCACGAAGTGGGGGCGTCGCCCGTGAGCATGGGCGATGGAGATGATTCCGGAATCCGTACCCGGCGAGGTTTCCCGCCATTGATCGCGTCGCAACGCCTTGCGAATCGCGGCCACTGATTCTCCGGAAGTGACCAGGCTGATTCTCAGGAAGCGGTGGGTGACCTCCGCCTCGTCGAGCCGAACTTCGGCGCAGGTGGCCGCCCCGGTCACGATGCCGCCATGAGGAACGATGTCTCCGATGGCGGAGAGGATCTCCTTGACCCGGTTCTGGACCAGGTTCACGGCCTCTCTTCGGCGGCGTTCGCTGAGATTTTCCCCCCATGCAGGACGAGTGGCCTCCGCCCGGCTAGGCTCCGCCGACACATCGCGATTTTCGGATCGTGTTTCTTCCATGCTCACTGAACCGCTCCATGCGGGGAGATTTCCCATGAACCGTACCCTCCTGACCGGCCTTGCGGCTGCAGGTCTTGGTGTCCTTCTTGGAACCACAGTTCTGGATGCTCGGGCCTCCACCGATGTTTCCGCCGTGATCGATGCCGCTCGGTCGGCGATCGCGGTCTCCGCCACGGCGCACTGCGAGGTGCCTTGTGGCATCTATGACGATCACGCGGAAATCCAACGCATGCGCCTCGATGCGATGACCATGCAGAAGGCATCGGCTCAGATCACCTTGCTCGCCGAAGAGGTCGACGCCGAGCACCTCAACACGATCGCCCGCTGGGCGATGGTCAAGGAAGAGCACGGACGCAAACTGCAGCATGCCGTGGCGTGGTATTTCCTGACCCAGCGGGTCAAGGCTCCGAAGGGCGAGGTCGATGTCGCCACTCGGGAGGCCTATCACCAGAAGCTCGCCGCCTTCCATCGGATCTCCGTCGCGGCGATGAATTCGGCTCAGAGTCTCGATCCCGCAGCCACGGCGGAGCTTCTGGCCGCGATCGACGTGGTCGCTCCGTGGTATCCGGCCGGCTCATGAACGGATCGTCCACAACCGATCGCCATCATCGGCAGCGATTGCTGCCGGTGATCGGCGACGACGGACAGCGATCGCTCGCCGCATCGACGGTCCTGGTGGCGGGCTGTGGAGCGCTGGGAACCGTGGCCGCCGATCTGCTTTGTCGCGCCGGTGTGGGAACGCTGGTGCTGGTGGATCGTGACGTGGTCGAGTTGACGAATCTTCAGCGACAGACCTTGTACACCGAGCGTGATGCGGCGCGATCGACCCCCAAGGCGGAAGCCGCCCGGCTTCGTCTCGGCCAGGTCGACGAGAACATCAGGCTCCGAGCCTTCGTTGAAGACATCGCGCCGGACACCGTGGAGGAATTGGCCGATGGCTGCGATCTTCTGCTCGACGGGCTCGATAATTTCGAGACCCGCTATCTCTTGAACGATCTCGCGGTGAAACGCGGTCTCCCCTACCTCTACGGCGGCGCGATCGGTACCGGGGGAATGACGATGCCGGTGTTGCCTCGAA
>CAJWFU010000285.1:0-4270 GCA_913031315.1 uncultured Phycisphaerae bacterium
CACCATCGTGCTCTCGATGGCGGCGTTCGCGCTGGTCAAGCTTCGCTGACGTCTTCGTTGAACACGTCCAGGTCGACCAGGATGCCCGGGGTGTCGATGATCTCCGGTTCCCGATGCCGCCTCAGGAGGCGAATCAGGGTCCGCATGTCATCCCAGGGTGGAGCCTCGAAGACCCGCCGGTCCCCGGCGATCGGGTGTTCGAATTCGAGTCGTGCCGCGTGCAACGCCTGCCGGGTGATCAACGGCTCGTCGGGTTTCCGATCGGGCTCGTCGTCACCGCGGGGCACGATCATCCCGCGGGAGAGGCGGCGGCCGCGGTAGTAGTCGTCGCCGACGATCGGGTGTCCGATCTCGGAAAGGTGAACCCGGATCTGATGGGTGCGGCCGGTGAGCAGTTCAAGCTCCACCAGGGTGAATCCGTCGTAGCGTTCGCGAACCCGGTAGATGGTTCGGGCTTCTTTTCCGAATTCATCGTGACGGACCGCGTAGCGATCGAAGATCCTTGGATGTCGTCCGAGGGGCAGGTCGATCAGATCCTGTCTTCGCTTGATCACGCCGTGGACCACCGCGAGGTACCGCTTGTCGACCGTTCGATTCTGAAACTGGTGGCCGAGACGCCAGTGGGCGGTGTCACTCTTGGCGGCGACCATGGCGCCGGTGGTGAAGCGATCGAGGCGGTGAACGATTCCGGGGCGGGCGAATTCCTCGCCCACGCTCGACAACGCTCCGGAGTTTCGTTCCCGAAATCTCCAACTCAATGCGTTCACGATGGTTCCGGACTTCATCGCTCGGGCGGGGTGGGCGATGATGTCGGGTTGCTTGTTGAGCACGATCAGATCGTCATCCTCGAACAGCACTTCAAGCGGGATGTCCTCGGGGGGGATCTCGTTGGAGGGGGGCGGCGGCAGCACCACGTCCACGACGTCACCTCCGCGGAGCCTGGTGCTCGCCTTCGGCTTGCGTTCATTGACGGTGACCGCTTCCTCCTCGATGAGTCGTTGGAGGGCGGTCCGACTCATGAACGGGATTCGATCGACGAGATAGCGGTCGAGCCGCTTCTTCAGATCGCGGGAGAGCTTGAACTGCACCTTGACCGGTGCATCGTCGTCCTCGCGGGCGTCGTGCAGCCGATAGAGGGCGTCCCGATCGACCTTTCCCCCGGCCCCGAAGAGATCATCCTCGGAGTGTTCCTCGGAATCACCGTCCGCTCTCGCGGCATCATCGGTCACGGTGATGCGGGGGTCTCTTCCGAAGCCGATTCGGTCTCGGCCTCGGTCCCGGCCTGGTCCTCTTCGAAGAATTCGAGAAGGTCTTCGGCGACGGGAGGGGTGTAGGTCTCGCCGTCCACGGCGGGAACCACGATGGATGCCTGTGACGGAAGATCGCTGGCGCCGTTGAGGGCTTCCATGCTCTCGATTCGCGCCTCCGCTTGCTCGGCGAGCGCTGCGTATTCGGGCGTGGCGAGGGCGGCTGCGGCCTTCAGATGGGCGGTGGCGTCTTCGAGTCGACCGGATGCCTCGGCGATCGCGGCCCGGCCGAACAGGGCGCTGATACCGACCGGCTTTCCGCCGAGACCGGAGCGAGCAGCGGCGAGTTGGCTGGCGGTCGCGTAGAGCTCGTCCGCTTCGGCCAGATAGGCGGTGCGTTCCTCGATGGTCAGGCTGGAGCCTTCATCCTCGGCCGTGAGGCCGGGCTTGAGGCCGCTGAGAATCGAGCGAAGCAGGGTGTCGCCGGCCTGGAGGGTGGCGAGTTCGGCGATCGCATCCTGAGCGGCATGAGCATCCGCGACACCGCGGAATGCGGCCGGACTGGTGGCCGAGGAGAGTTCCTCCCAGGCCTGATCGCGGGCGTTGCTCTTCTGCTTCTGGAGGTAGTCCCAGCCAAGGAAGGCGCACGCGACCAGCAGGATGGCGAGCAACCAATTCATGCCCTTGGTCTTCAGCCAGTTCACGAAATCGTGATTGACTCTGCTGTCAGTGAGGTCGGTGGTCTGAACTTGGTTGAGACGGTCGTCCATGGCGGGCTCCTGGTGATCCTTCTTGGATCACGGATCGAACGGAAGAGTGTACCAACCCGCGGTGGTTGTCCAGCCACTAGTCTCCGTGTCCGGGAACTGTTCTCGAACCTCCTTCCCTTCCCCCGAATCCACCCTCATGAGCGTCCGACTCCTGGCCATCGATCTTGACGGCACCCTCCTGACCCGTGATGGCGTGACCGAACACGACCGGAAGGCCATCGCCGATGCCCGCGACGCGGGGATCCGAATCGTGGTGGCCACCGGGCGTTCGTGGCTGGAAAGTGGTGAGGCCTTCGATCGAATCGGCCGTGACGGGGTCATGATCGGGGCTGGTGGGGCCTTGCTCCACGATGCGGCGTCCGGAAGGACCCTCGATCGTTGCACGGTCGAACCGTCGGCGGTGGTCGAAATCACGACGAATCTTCGCCGTCATGGGCACGTGGTGCATCTCCTTCAGGATCCGGATCTCGCCGGATTCGATTACTGGATGATCGGCTGGGATCGTCTCCACGAGGCGAGCCGGTGGTGGTTTGAACGACACGGAATCACGGCTCGCTGGGTGGGTGACCTTTCGCAGGTCTCGGATCTGCAACACACCGTCCGGGTGGGAACCACCGCCGATGGAGACCACCTGGGCGAGGTTGCGGAGGAATTGAGGAGAGATCTCGGAGACCGGGTGGTGCTTCAGGCCTGGCCTGCGGTGGTGGCCGGTGACACGGTCGTTTCGGGTCGCACGATCCATCTGCTGGAAGCGTTCGATGCCGGGGTCGACAAGTGGACCATGCTCCAGAGGGTCGCGGCCGCCCATGGCATCCGAACGGACGAGATCGCGGCGATCGGCGATGGCTTGAACGACATCGGCATGGTCGGCGGCGCCGGTATCGGCATCGCGATGGGCGGGGCGGATGAACGAGTACGGGCGGTCGCGAATCGTGAGACCGGCCCCCCCGGGGTCGGAGTCGGGGATGCCATTCGAGGGCTTCTCGATTGAATCCTGACCGAAAATGGGTCTCGACCCCGCGTACACTCTCAGAGTGACTGATGCCCGACGACGCAGTCCGATCGTGGACGCCGACCTCTTCGACCGAGCGGAGGGGCGCACGATCGTCGACGGCGCCGGTGCGATCCTCAAAGGGGCGCTGGAATGCGAACTGGACTGTGGCGGTCTCATCGTCGATCCGTCCGGGCCGTTTCAACGTCTCCTGGGAATTCGGGATGATCCCGAGTTCGCGATGGTCCTCCAACGACACCGTTTCACCTTCGCAGCTCGAACCACTGCGGAACGTCGACTGGTGGAAGCGGGCCGCCTGGCCCACCGCGGCACGGCCGTGGCATTGGTGACCAGCCGGGAAACCCCGCGGGCGGCGGCGGCGATCGCGCGCGGAGGTGATTCGGCGCGGCGAGGCCTGGTGGTGCTGGCGATCGATGAGCCCGAAGCCCAGCCCGCGGTGGCACCGCGTCGTCACTTCGCGGATCTGGGAATGCCGGTCATCGAACCCGGTGACCTCCAGGAACTCCGGTTGGCGATCGAACAGGCGGCCTTGCTGGCGGATGCCGCCGGCGCCCCGGCGGCGATCGTCGTGGACGAGTCAATCCTTCGAACCGCCGCCACCATGGAGATCCGTCCGAACCGAGTGGTTTCGACCGTGGATACCGCCGCCGCCCTCCGGCGAAGTCGTGGCCCCCGATCCGGGGGAGACGAGGGGGTGGAGCGATTCGCTCGTCGACTCGAACTCGACACCGTGCTGGCCATGCCCAGCCCCGGCGAGTGCGAAGAACTGGGCATCGTGGCCACGGGTATCGCGGCCACTTCCGTCCGCCATCTCCTGGAGGAGTTTCGGCTCACCGGCCGGGTTCCTGCTTTGTTGCTGCGGATGGTCCACCCGCCGAATCCGGCGCCGATCGAGCGTCTGCTCACCCGTTGTCGTCGGGTCGTGGTGGTGGAGGCCCGGCCCGGACTGCTTGCGCCCGCGGTGGTCGAGATCGCTGAAACGCTTCGAGCCCGAGGAGAGACGGTCGCCACGGTCGGATGGCGATCGATTCCGGGAGAGGAATCCGATCCGATCGAAGTCGGCGATGCGGCTCGACCGTCGGTACTGGTCCGGCGACTCATGCCGGGGCTTCGCTCGATTCGAGCCGGATTGCAGGTCGACGAGCGGCTGGCGCGGCCGATCGATTTCGATTCATCGCGCATCCCTGATCGACCCGAGCGAGGAGCGCGAGGGCTGTTGCAGGCGGTCCGTCGGGCGGCCA